>JASFUG010000004.1:0-35803 GCA_050050395.1 Nitrospirota bacterium | reverse complement strand
TTTCTACTCTGCAGCAAGAGATCCGCGAAAACCAACGGATAGCTCGTTCTCGCGGCGAATTGCTGCGGAAGAATAAGGAGTTGCAAGAAAAGCTTGCACGGCTCAAAGGCCAGCTGCCGACCGACAAAGAGGTCGAGTCGCTTTTACGCACGATGGCAAACTTCGCCCAGCAGCTTGGGCTAGACGTGCGACTCTGGAAACGTGCCCAGAACGTATATGATGAGTCGGGCCTCTACCAGCGGATCCCTGTCGAGGTGGAACTGGTGGGTGGGTACCACAACGTCGGCTATTTCTTCGATCGCATCTCCAAATTGGAGCGGATTGTCAACATAGAAGATATACAGATGGCGATTCCACAAGGAAGCAGGCAGTCACAGCCTGCGGCGACGGGTGAGATCGTCACCCAGTGCCGTGCGACGACGTTCGGCGCGGTGGATCCGGAAGTGGCGAAACGCATGGCGGAAGAACGGAAGGAAAAGCAGAAGACAAAGGCCCAGAAGAAGTGAGGTAGGCCCTCCTTCATTGCGACCACGGCGCGTATGCATACCGTGAACGAATATACTTCCTGTCCAGATCGAGTAATTCGATGATCCAGCACAACACCAGCTACCGCAGTGTTGCTCCAATGGTAGTCGCATTGATCGCCGCCTTGTTCTTGGCAGTGGGTGGTAGTGGATGCGGCTCGAAGGAGTCTCCGCGCTCGAAACCCGCCCCGCCGACGGCGGTGCCGAGTGGGGCGGAGGTTGCGCCGAAGGTGGCCGAGGTGACGCCGGAGATCGATGTGGAGGCCGGGTACACGTACCGCGCAGAGGGCCGGCGCGACCCATTCGTATCTCTGATTCGTGGCGTGGAGGTGGAGCCGGTCGTCGTCGAAGAGGAGAGCGGTCCCTTCGTCGCCGTGGTGGGGGGGGGGACTTACTCGCCATTGGGGCGATTCGATCTGGAGGAGCTCAAGCTGGTCGGGATAATCGACGTGGGCGGCGTTTACCACGGTTTGGTCGAGGTCGCCGACGGCAAGAGTTATTTCCTCCGCAGCGGCACGCAGGTCGGCCGGAACGGCGGCGTCGTGAGTCGGGTCCTTGAAGACCGCGTCGTGGTCACAGAGACATACCGGAATCCTCTTGGTGAGACTCGCACCAAGGATGTCTATCTCACCTTTGCGAAAACGGGTGGAGATTAATTCATGAGAGCGCACAGGCAGATCTTTCGCTGGCTCGGGGCGGTGGTGATCCTCGCGGCCATCCCTCTATTGGCAGAGCGGCCGTCGGAAGCCCTTGAGACGACGAACGTTGTGAAGGAAATTCGCAGCGATCGGTCGGGCGACGCGGCTGCCGTGACCATCGTGTGCGATCAACCGGTGGTGTACCGCGTTCTCAACTGGCAGGAGGGCGGGGTCGAACTCGATCTGTACGACGTGCTTCTGGGTGAGTTCGACGGCCAGACACTGGAGATCGGTGACGGCGTCGTGGAAAAGATCGAGGCCAGCAGCCAGGCAGGGCCGCAGCGTAACGTGGCGCGGCTGCTCATTCGGACAACGGCGCCGGTGAGTCCGGGCGTCCAGCGTGACGGTCCCATCCTCGTGCTCGCGTTGACTCCCGGTGTTGCTGCGGCGCCGGCGGCCGCCGGGACCAAGGACAACATCGAGGACATCATCCGACGCTACCAGGCCCGCCACCCCGGTGGCCCAGATGTCGCCGCGGCAGAGGTGGCCGCGGCAGTAGCATCCTCGGGCGTGGCGGCACCCTCACCCGGGGTTCCCGCCGAGATGGATGATGGACTGGTCCGGGAGGAGCTCATCGTCTCCCAGAAGCAGTTCACCGGGCGCAAGATGAGCCTCGATTTCCAAGGTGCCAACGTTGCTTCGGTGCTGCGCCTCATCGCCGACACCGCTGGGATCAACATGGTCTTCGGTAAGGATGTCGAAGGTCAGGTCACAATGCAGCTCAAAGACATCCCGTGGGATCAGGCGCTCAACATCGTTCTCAAGACGAACGGCCTCGGGATCAAGAAGGAAGGCGGCGTTTATCGCATCGCCAAGCTATCGGTTCTGCAGCAGGAAGAAGAGGACCGGATGGCGGTGAAGCGGTCTCAAGAGAAGGCCGAAGACCTCGAGCGCACCATCCTTTACATCAACTACGCGAATGCCGACGACATCAAGGGCGTACTCGAGGAGCTGCTATCGGCACGCGGCAAGATCGACGTGGACGAGCGTACCAACACGATCATCGTCAAGGATATCCACGCCGTCATCGTGGAGGCGCACGAGGTCGTCAACAAGCTGGACCTTGCGACGCCTCAGGTCAGCATCGAGGCGCGGATCGTCGAGGCTCGTACCAACTTTGCCAAGGAGCTCGGCATTCAGTGGGGTGGTCGGTACAACGCCGGCCCGACAACGGGTAACCCGACGGGATTAGACTTTCCGCACACGGTCGGGCTCGTAGGCACCGCCGACTCGGCCAACAACTTCGCCGTCAACCTGCCGGCGGGTGATTTCACGGGCAAGGTGCCTACGGGCGGAATCGGTCTGTCCCTCGGCTCGCTGACCAACTCCCTGTTCCTTGATCTGCGGCTGTCCGCCCTCGAGGAGTCCGGGGAGGCGAAGGTGATCGCCAGCCCGCGGGTTACGACGCTTGACAATCAAGAGGCGATCATCAAGCAGGGTGACGAGATCCCCTACCAGTCGACGTCGGCGAACGAGGGCACCAAGACCGAGTTCAAAGAGGCTCTCCTACAGCTCAAGGTGACACCTCACATCACCTCCAACCGCAAGATCATCCTCAACATCGTTGCCAGCAAGGACACGCCAAACTTTGATCGCGCGATCAACGGTCAGCCACCCATCTCGAAGCAAGAGGCATCGACCCAGGTGCTCCTCGCGAACGACGAGACGACGGTGATCGGCGGAATCTATTCGATCACGGAAGAGAAGAGCCGTAGCAGCATTCCCGGGCTGTCACGCATCCCGTGGCTGGGCTCCCTCTTCAAGACCCACGGCAACACCACGGACCGCAGGGAGTTGCTGATCTTCATCACCCCACGAATCGTCGATCAGGGGGTGTAGGGACCACGGTCGACGTTTCCTGCCCCACCTATACGCCCCTTTCTGGAAGAGACGCTATGAAACCGAACCTCCGGGCCCCGTCGAGAGCGGCCACGAATGTTCTGTGCACACTGTTTGTTACCGTCTGTCTATTTTCTGCAATCGGCTGCGGTGACGGAGGCGGAGACGGTGCGGAAGACACGGGAAGCATCGTTGTGGTCTCTGGTGCCGGAACCGACACCCAAATAATCGATGTCGATGTGGCGCCGGATGATATGGATGGTGATGGGGTGATCACCAATGCTGACAATCTCATTACGTCCTTTCTTCTTAGATTTTCGTTCGAAAACATTTCGGGCACGCCGGATCAGGACACTGCGACTCGTTTACGCCTGGATTCCTGTACAGTGGTTTACGAGCCTCTTGACGCGATTAGTCCTGTGCTGGATCCGGCGGATTGTCTGACGTTGCCGGTAGAAATCGCTCCTGGCGCGACGCACGAGACAAACATAATTGTCGTGCCGATCGAACGGATCAATGATGTCAACCCAGGCCTAGGTCAAGATTTCGATGAGATTTTGTCGTATCAAACTACGATTACTTTCGGCTTTGAAAATGTGCCGTTCGATAAGTCCCAAACACGCACTGTGAGGCTGTCAACGCGTATGTTTAACGTTGCGGGCGGCTTCAGCGGAAATGGGACGGCCAGTAATAATGCCAATCCATAATTTGATGTCGAGCACGTTGCTCGAAGGAATATTCACATGAAGAGATTGGCTCCTCAGCTTGTATTGTGGATCGCTGTTGCCTTTTCGCAGACCCTCGTGGGGTGCACGAATGGAGATGGTAACGCCGGTGGCCCCGGGACACCTAGCGGGGAGGTCGGTGGCTCGGGAGGTGCAGGAGGTGGAGACACCGGATCGCTGGTGGCTTCCGTGGA
The DNA here is from genome assembly GCA_050050395.1 of Nitrospirota bacterium. GTDB lineage: Bacteria > CG2-30-53-67 > CG2-30-53-67 > CG2-30-70-394 > CG2-30-70-394 > DASWHD01. Next base: position 31,823 of record JASFUG010000004.1, on the reverse strand, counting down.
CCTTATGTCCTCTACGGACTCCATCGGCTTGTCCGAAAAGGCGACGCTGACCGCTACGGTGACGAACTCCGATGGTGACCCGCTCGAGGGACTTTCCGTCAACTTTGCGATCTCCAGCGGCCCGCAGGATGCGACCATCAATGCCACCGCGATCACCGATGCCGCCGGCGAAGCAAACGCGGTACTGACGCCTGGCAGTTCGGGCGGGGAGGCGGTGATCGTAGCCACCGCTGGTGGGATCTCCAGCACCGGGGTGAGCGTGGAGATTGCCGTCGCCACTGCGAACACCCTACAGGTCGCCATTCTGCCGAGCGAGATCACGCAGAATGGCGAGGCGATCCTAACGGCGAGGATCGCCGACGCCGATGGTATCGCGATCGCCAACCGAACAATCGAGTTCGAGCTGGTGTCGGCGCCTACCGGCGTGACGATTGACGCGACCGCCACCACGGACGCGTCAGGCACCGCCACTGCGACCATCACCCCGGGAAACGAGCTCGGCGCCGTTACCGCCTCCGCGAGCGTCGATGGTCTGACTGAAACAGCAAATCTCAACATCATCGGCGCATCCAGCGGCAGCATCGAGTTCATCTCCGCCGCACCCACCCTGATCGGCGTGATCGGCTCGGGCTCCGCCGAGACGTCGGTGGTCACCTTCGAGGTCCGCAACGAGGTAGGCGGGATCGTTGCGGACGGTACGACGGTGACATTCGAGTTGGTGGGCCCCGGCGGCGGGGAGTCGCTGCTCGAGACCACGGATACGACGGTCGGCGGACAAGCCTCTGCGGTCGTCACCAGCGGCACAGTCGCTGGCGCCGTGCGGGTAATCGCTCGCGTGACTCTTGGCGGCGTGGTCTTCCAGACCGCCTCGAACAACATCACCGTGGGTTCCGGGCCGCCAAGCCAGAATCACGTAAGTTTGGCCCGCGCGCCGATCAACTTCGCCGGCCGCGTCCTTTTCGGTGAGGAGGCCGATGTGACGTTCTTCGGCTCCGACCGATTCAGTAACTTCATTCCGGTCGGGAGCGCACCCGCATTCGTGTCGGAATCGGGCGGCATCCAGCCCCAGGCGCTGACCGGTGAGCTCGGCACCGCTGTGGTCACTTTGCAGAGCCAGTCACCTACCCCAGCGGATGGGATCGCCGACGTGTTGACCTTCATCGTCGGAGAAGAGTCCTTCGTCGACGCGAACGCGGACGGTCGATTCAATTTCACCGACTCCAACGGCAATGGAGTCCACGACCCGGGTGAGGTTTCCGAGCAGTTCTTTGACATCGGCGAGCCTTTCATCGACCAGAACGACAACGGTGTGTGGGACGGTGACGATCCGGATACCAGTGCCGACGAGGCTGCGACGAGCGTCTCGGGTAACCGCACCTTCGTGGGGGCCGCGAATGGGGCCGGTGGCGACTTCAACTCGAGCTGCGGCTCAACACCGACGAGCCGCGGGTACTTCTTCGACCTGAATGGCGACGAGGTGTTCGAGCCCGGCGACCTCAGCAACGAGAATGCCGATGTCTATGACCCTGGCTCGGGTGATGTTCCCGCCGATGTTTCCCTGAACGGTGCCTGGGTAGAAGGGAACGGTTTCGAGGATGATGGCGACTGCACGCGTGAAGCAGGCGAGGGTTTCATCGATCCAACGGGCGATGGTCGCTATCAGGACGGATTGGACTACACTGATCTCAACGGCAACGGCCGTCCTGACGCCGACGAAGTCTTCGTGCAGGAAGTCTTCTTTGACGGTGAGCAAAACGGTTTTCGCGACGGTGCCTATGACGGACCGAACGGTAGCTGGGATGACCGTCTCTTCGTCTTTGACCGGGGCAAGATGTTCTTCTCTGGACCGACGCGCTTGGCGGCGACGCCAAACACCATGTATCTCGACCCTGGGGAGTCGGTGACAGTCTGGATCTATGTCGGAGATGATCGCGGCCTCCCGCTAGCGACCGGATCTACGGTGACAATCGGCAAGGGGGAAGGGAGCGTCGGACAGATGGTCGGTACCGGCTCGTTCGACATACTTGATGGATCGGGAACGCTCTTCGCGGTGACCATCGCGAATAACCTCACTTCCGGTGGGAACCCTGGCCTCGCAACGGTGACCGTCGAGGTCGATGCCACCAACGGCTCTTTTGGTGCGACCAGCGTGGCGACCGCGTTTCTGGAGGCACCTCCGTGATACCGTGATGGCCCGGCTTTATCTCAGGCGCGCGGCTGGTATAGGCCGCGCGCCTTTTTTATGGTCGCGACTCGGCGACCCATATCGGGAGGAGCGACTGTGGCAGAGGATCGTGTGGCCTATTACCAGGCGTTTGTGGACAAGGACCCGAACAACACCATGGCGTGGTACGTGCTCGCCCAGGAGCATGCCAAGGGAGGGGCCTTTGCCGAGGCGATCGCGGCGTACCGGCGGGTGGTCGAGATCGATCCCACATACGTCGCGGCGTATTACCACGGAGCGGTGGCCCTACAGAGGTCCGGCGATACCGCAGGGGCCCGGGACCTGCTCACCGAAGGTCTAGGCGCCGCGCAGAAAAAGGGCGATCTCAAGACCGCTGGAGAGATCCAGGAGCTATTGCAGCAACTGGAGGCGATGGGGTAGGGAGCCGGACGTATCGAGCCGGAGGAACATGCGTGGCTGAGGGCGCGCCGGCGACTATTCGTCGGTGTCGGTAGTCACGACGTCTTCCCGGCGGCGGATCTTGGCGAACAGGGCGAAGTCGATGTTCGGTGTGAGCCGGAACCCCGCGATCCGCCGGTTGACCACTGCGTAGTGCGTCGGGTGCCAGAGGGGAATGTACGGCAGGTCGCGCGCAGCAAGCTCCTGTACCGTGGAGTAGTATCCACGTCGTCGCACGGGATCGTCGGTGGTGCGTGCCGCCTCCAGTGCGGCATCCATGTCGGGGTTGGCATAGTGGTTGCGGTTCGCGCCATCCGGCGGAATGCTCCGGCTGTGGAAGATGTAGTGGTAGAGGTCCGGCTCCACCACCCCGGTCCAGGTGAGACAGTAGAGCTGGAAACGCCCGGCCTTGATGTCGCCGTAGAAGGTGCCCCACTCGTAGCTGCGCAACGAGACATCGACGCCGACCTGCGCGAGCTGCTGCGCGATGACTTGCGCCACCAGGCGGGCGGTCTCGTCGGTCGAGGTCTTGTATTCGAGCCGCAGGGGCGGCGCCCCGGAGCCGCGCGCCTGGTCCAGTAGTCGCCGCGCCCGGTGTGGATCGAATGACGGCAGGTCGGCCGGTTGGTGGTAGGCCCAGTGATCCGGAGGCAGCATCCCGGTGGCCGGCGTTGCTTGACCTCGCAGGATGTGATCGATGATCGGGGCGGGGTCGATTGCACATGCCACCGCGCGCCGCACCCGCACGTCGCGCAGCGACGGATCCTGGAGGTTCAGCCCCATGTAGAAGAAGTTGGTCGACGGTGAGGTCACGAGTCGCAGGTGTGGTAGGGAGGCGAGGCGCGGCAGGGTATCGACCGGAAGATCGTTGATGACCAAGTCGACGCCGCCGCGTTCCAGTTCTAGAGCCCGTACCGTGGCGTCAGGCAGGACACGGACGGTGAGGCCAGACAGGCCCACCGGTCCGTCGGTGTAGTCCGCGAACCGCGTGAACCGCAGCTGCTGGTCTGGCAGCCAAGCGGTCAAGCGAAACGGGCCGGTACCAGGAGGGGGCTGACCCGAGTGCCATCCCCGCGGAACGATGCCAAGGGTGAGGGAGGCCAAGAACGGTGCGTGCGGTCGCTTGAGAATGAAGTCGCAGGTGGCGGAGTCGATCGCCACGACGGACGCGACCGGCTCCATGAGGCCGCGGTGGGGAGACGCCAGGGCCGGATCGAGGAGGGAGCGGTAGGTGGCGACGACGTCGTCCGCGGTGAGGGGCCGGCCGTCGTGGAAGGTGACCTCGGGGCGGAGGTGGAAGCGGTAGTGAAGCGGGGTAATCTCCTCCCAGGTTGCCAGATCCGGCGTCGGGCGAAACCGTTCGTCGAGGCGCACCAGTCCTCGATGAGTGAGGCGCAGCAGGCGCCCCGACACGGTGTCGGTGGCAAGACGCGGATCGAGAGAGGTAGGCGAGGTGGCGATCGCCAGGGTCAGCCCGCCATCGTCGTGTCCGCCTTGGCGGGCACACGCGGCCGCGACCAGGATCAGCACCAGGACGCACAGACGCCATGGTGACAGGGATCCCTTGAACATGGAGAGTGACCGCTCCCTAGTGTCTCCGCGCTGTAGTCTGTGCCCGCCGGCGGATGGTCACGACCGTCTCTAGTAGCCCGAAGAAGGTTCCTTGCACTGGAGGTCTAGGGGTTGGCTCTTCTCGCAGCGGATCTTCTCTGCCATTCCAAGATTGAGCTCGGCGCAGGCGCTCTCGACGGCCGCGCGGATTGCCTCACTCTTCTCGTGGCCCGCGCCGGTCCGGGTGATGGTGGCGCCGGCGAAGTTGATCGTGACACGACACTCGTATGGCGTGCCCGTCAACGAGAGGTAACTGAACAGAGCGACGACCGCCGCGATTCCCACCACCCACAGGACGATCTTCTTGGTCACGATCTCGGACTCCGTACCGTTACTGCTCGGATGCTGGCCGATCGGCGGCCGTCCCCCCGTCGCCACCGCGTCGTCCACGCCGCCGGCGCCGGCGTCTCTTGGGTCCCGGTGTGCCTTCCACTTTGGGGGCGCTGCTCACGGTAGGCCGGTCATTACCGACGGGCGCCTGTTCCCCCCGGTCTCCCTTGCCACGCCGTTGCCGGGCACGAGGCTTGTTCGCCGTGGATTCACCCGCGCCGTCAGTGTGCGCCGCCGGTTCGGTATCCGGCATGGGAACGCGGGCTGCTCGGCGCACCGCGTGCTCATCCGCGAACAGCTCCGGCATCGGGATCGCCGATGGTACCGAGTGCCCCAGGTACTCTTCGATCGCTACCAGGTTCAGGGCATAGCGATCGCAGCAGAAGCTGATCGCGTCCCCCTCGGCACCCGCCCGGGCGGTCCGCCCAACGCGGTGCACGTAGTCTTCCTTGTCATCCGGCAGGTCGTAGTTGATGACGTGGGACACGTCGGGGATATGTAGGCCGCGTGATGCGACGTCGGTGGCGATCAGTAACGCCAGGTTGCCCTCCATGAACTGGCGGAGGTAGCTCATGCGCTTGCGCTGGGGGACTTCGCCGGTCAGGGCGCGTGCCGCGTAGCCACAGCGGCGCAGCCGCTCCTCGAGCCGTGTCGCCTCCCTGCGGGTGTTGACAAACACCAGGGTACGCCCCGGATCTTCGTGAGCCAGCACCCCCAGCAACAGATCGAATTTCTCACTGGTTGCCACGTGGTAGAGCTGCTGCCGCACCTTCTCCGCGGTCAGCCGTTCCGCCGGTACTGCAAGCATCTCGCGGATATCCATGTGCTCGTAGGCCAGCTCCATCACCCGCGGGTCGAGGGTGGCCGAGAACAGCATCGATTGCCGTTTGTCGAAGCTCGGCATGCGGCGGAGGAGGTAGCGGATGTCCTTGATGAAGCCGAGATCGAACATTCGATCGGCCTCATCCAGCACCGCCACCTGGATGCCGAGCAGGGTGTAGATGCCCTGCTTGAAGTAGTCGATCAAGCGGCCCGGTGTGCCCACCAGGATGTCGCAGCCGTCGGCGACCGCGCGGCGCTGCTTGTCGTAGTCGACGCCACCGTAGACGACGGTGAGACGCAGCCCGGTGTGAGCACCGAGGGTCTCTGCATCCGCGTGGATCTGAGCCACCAGCTCACGTGTCGGGGCGATGATCAGTGCGCGCGGCGCCGCCCGGTTTGCGTCACGGCCCGTGAGTTGCACCGGCCTGCTGCGCAGGAGCTTGTTGTAGACGGTGACCAGGTATGCGGCGGTTTTGCCGGTACCGGTCTGGGCCTGCCCGGCCACCCCTTCCCCGGACAGCGCCGGCGGCAAGGTGAGTGCCTGAATCGGCGTGCAGAGGGTGAAACCAGCGTCGCGAATGCCCCGTTGGATCTCGTCGGGCAGGTCGAGGGAGTCGAAGCCGACCTCGCTCAGGTGAGCGGTGTCGGGGTGAGGGGGCGAGGGAGTCATGGTCGTTGAACTGGGTCCAAGGTGAGGCGTCGGCGCGCGCGGCAAGATTCAGGCAGGGAGCTCCACGGATCGCATGGCTCACGCGACGAGATCGCTCAGTGCCTCGGCCTCGTCCACCATGCGGGAGAGCACCGCGAGCCCGCCCTGCCAGAAGTCATCAGCCGTTATGTCGATGCCCATGCGGGCAAGCAGCTCATCGGGTGGCGCGGAGCCGCCGGCGGCCAGGAGGTCCAGGTACGCAGGAACGAACGCCTCGCCCTCGATGTTGTACTTCTCGAACAGCGCGAGCACCAGTAGCTCGCCAAAGCTGTAGGCGTAGGTATAGAACGGCGAGTGGATGAAGTGGGGAATGTACATCCACCAATGGCGATAGTCGTCGGTGAGCTGCAGGGAGTCGCCGAACATCCGCCGGTTGGCCGCCATCCACAGCTCATCGATCCGATCCGACGGCAGCTCGCCCTCCTCCCGCCGTGCGGTGTGCAGGGACTGCTCGAACCGGCTCATGATCGCCTGGCGGAAGACCGTGGCGAAGCTATCTTCGATCTTGGCGCACACCAGGGATAGGCGGCGACGCGGGTCGTCCAGCATCTCCTTGAGGGACTGGAAGACGAGCATCTCGCCGAACACGCTGGCGGTCTCTGCCGTGGTCAAAGGCGTGTCGGCGGCAAACAGGCCACGGTCGCGGGCCAGGTACTGGTGGACGCCGTGGCCCAACTCGTGAGCAAGCGTCTGGACATCGCGTGGTCGACCCTGGTAGCTGAGCAGCACATAGGGGTGGACCGAGGGTACGGTCGAGGCACAGAAGGCGCCGCCGCGCTTGCCAGGACGGGTGGCGGCGTCGATCCACCGGCGGCTGAAGAACTCCTCGGCAATCGTGGCCACGCGCGGGCTGAACGCGCGGTACGCCGCAAGCACGAGGTCCCTCGCCCGCGTCCACGGAATCGTCTCCGTTGCGTCGGCCAGGGGCGCATAGCGATCGTAATCGAGAAGCTCGTCGAGCCCGAGCAGGTGCCGCTTCAGGCGGTAGTAGCGGGCGACGATGGGTAGACCCGCCTCACAGGCCGTGAGCAACGCCTCGACGGCGGCGCCGTCAGTCTCGTTGGCCAGGTGGCGCGGGGTCATCACGTCGGGGTAACGGCGCAGGCGGCAATCAACGCCGTGGTCCAGGACCAGGGTGTTGAAGATGAAGGTGAGCGTGCGGCGCCGCTCAAGCAGGCCGGTGGTGAGGCCGGCTGCGGCCGCTCTACGGGCCGGCCGGTCTGGTGAGTGGAGTAAGGCCAGGACCTCCTCCTCACGAAGCTCCTGCACCGCTCCGTCGGTGGCCACGGGGAACCGGGCGTCTGCCAGGATCTCGTCAAACAGCCGCGAGAATGCCCGATTCCCGGTGTTGGCCTTCTCGTCCAGCAGCAGCTCCTCCGGCTCGCTGAGGCGGTACGGGGCATAAGCGCGCGCCTTAGCGAGGTGGTGCCGGTACCGGCTGACCGCCGGATCTGCCAGCAAGGCCGCCGCCGTACCCTCGGGCAGCCCCGCCCACTCGAGATCGAAAAACATCAGGTACTTGTTGATCGCCGTCAGCCGTTCCTGGCAGGCGGTGAGGAGGGCCCCGTGGGCCGGGGTGACCGTGTCGGCAGCAAATAAGAGATGGGCATATGACAAGACCTTGGTGAGGATTTCAGAGATCCCCTCCAACTCGGCGACTGCGGCGTGCAGTTCGGCGCCGTCGATCTGCTCCGCCGCCAGGCGGCCCCGGTAACGAGCATCGAAAGCGCTGGCGCGGTCTTTGGCGGCGTCGAGGTCGCGGCTGATCTCCGGCGCGCCTGCAGCGGTGTAGAGGTCCGTCAGGTCCCAGGCAACCTCAGCCGCCTCGACGTCGATCAGTGTCTCGTCTCCCATGGCCAATTATCCCATCGTAACAGCCCTGCGCTGCCAACGGGAGGGCGATCCCGTCTCCCTGCCTTGTACCCATTCCGTGCGATCGAGAGAATGCCACATCATCCCTTCATCCAGCGGCATCGCTGTTAACACCTTCGGGAAGGTTCCAATGTCCAGAGTCTTCAACTTCAGCGCAGGTCCCGCGAGCTTGCCGCTCCCGGTGCTCCAACGAGCGGCCACCGAGATGACCGAGTACGGCAGCGCCGGAATGTCGGTCATGGAGATGAGCCATCGCGGCAAAGATTTTCTGGAGATCTTCGGTCGTACCAAGCGGGGCGTCATCGATCTGCTGGCGGTTCCGGATACCCATGAGGTGCTTTTCTTGCAGGGCGGTGCCAGCACTCAGTTCGCGATGGTGCCGATGAACCTGATGGGTTACGGCGGCAAGGCCGACTACGTCAATACTGGTAGCTGGTCGAAGAAGGCGATCAAGGAGGCGAAAAAGATCGGCGCGGTGAACGTCGCCGCCACCTCGGAGGAGACCAACTTCAACCGCATTCCGCGTCAGGAAGAGCTACGCCTCGACCCGCAGGCCGCCTACTGTCACATCACCTCCAATAACACGATCTTCGGTACCGAGTACCACTACACTCCGGATACCGGCGGCGTGCCGCTCATCACCGATGCCTCATCGAACATCATGTCGCGGCCCGTCGACGTTTCCCGTTACGGCATCATCTACGCGGGCGCCCAGAAGAACTTGGGCCCGGCGGGGGTGACGCTGGTGATCATCCGCAGGGACCTCCTCGGTCGCGCGCCGGAGACCATCCCGACCATGCTCGACTACAAGACCCATGCGGATGCGGACTCGATGCACAACACACCGCCAACCTACGCGATTTACATCCTCGGCTTGGTCTGCGAGTGGCTCCAGGAACGGGGCGGCCTGGCGGCGATGGAGGAGATCAACATCCGCAAGGCCCAAAGGATCTACGACTACATCGACGCGACCGGCTTCTATCACTGCCCCACCGAGCCGGCGAGCCGCTCGCGGATGAACGTGCCGTTCACGCTGGCCAACTCGGCGCTCGATGGACCCTTTCTTGCCGAGGCGACAGCAGCCGGCCTGATGACCCTGAAGGGGCATCGGTCTGTGGGCGGGATGCGTGCCTCCATCTACAACGCCATGCCGGAAGAGGGGGTGACCACCCTGGTGGATTTCCTGCAGGACTTCGAGAAGCGTCACGGCTAGCCGTCTGGCGCCGTGGAGCGTGATTAATGCCGCGGTCCTCCTATCGTCGACTTCCCGCAGAGTGAGGACCGTGCGAGTCATCCAGACTGGCTGGACGCCGACCAGCCAACGCGATTGAGGCCATCATGTACAAGGTGCTCCTGCTCAACAACATCTCACCCGTTGGCCTAGAGAGGTTTCCGCGTGGTCGATACGAGTGTGCTAGCGAGTTCCAGCACCCGGACGCGATCCTCGTGCGGAGTGCCAACATGCACGAGATGGAGATCCCGACTACGGTCAAGGCGATCGGCCGCGCCGGCGCGGGCACCAACAATATTCCGGTGGCGGCGATGACCGAGCGTGGCGTGCCGGTATTCAACGCGCCCGGCGCCAACGCCAACGCCGTGAAGGAGTTGGTCCTCTGTGGCCTGCTGCTCGCCAGTCGCGACGTCGTGCAGGGGTGGGAGTTCGTCCGTGGTCTGCAGGGAGATGACCGAGAGGTCGGACGTCTGGTCGAGACGAACAAGAAGCGTTTCGCCGGCAACGAGCTGACCGGCTACACCCTCGGGGTCGTTGGCCTCGGGGCGATTGGCCGCGCGGTCTGCCATGCGGCACTGGACCTCGGGATGAAGGTGGTGGGACTCGATCCAGAATTGACGGTGCAGGGGGCATGGCGGTTACCCCATCAGGTGGAGCAGGCCGTCAACGTCGAGGATCTGTTCCGGCGTTCGGACTACATCACGTTCCATGTGCCCCTCGTGGACGCCACCCGCCACATGGTGAACGACGGTACTCTCACCGTGATGAAGGATGGGGTGCGGCTGCTCAACTTCTCGCGCGGGGGAATCGTCGACGAAGCGGCCGTGGGCCGAGGCATCGAGGCCGGCAAGGTGCGGTGCTACGTGACCGACTTCCCGTCGGCTCAGCTAAAAGACCATGATCGCGTGATCGCCTTGCCGCACCTCGGCGCCTCGACCCGGCAGGCGGAGGAAAACTGTGCCGCCATGGTGGTGGATCAGGTGCGCGAGTACCTGGAGAACGGCAACGTCGTCAACGCCGTCAACCTGCCGACCTGCCACCTGCCGCGTGATGGCAAACAACGGCTAACGGTGGTCAATGCCGACGTTCCACAGATGGTGAGTCAGATCACCTTCCACCTGGCCGACGCCGGCCTGAACATCCACGAGATGCTCAACAAGAGCCGCTCCGGTATCGCGTACACCGTGATCGATGTGGACGGCGTCATCCCGGACAGCGTGGTGCAGGGGGTGAGTGCCATCGAAGGGGTGAGAACGGCGCGCGCCATCAATTAGCCCCACCACCTCACTCAGTGGGGGCCGTGACGAGCGGCCGGAGCGGGGGCGTACCGACCACCACGGTCGCAGACCCCTTGCCGATCGTCGAGCCGGGCGACATCATTCAAGGCTCGGGCCGTGGAGAGGCCGCCTAGACTCATGGAGGAGTCGCAGATGAAACAAGCTCTAGCATTTCTTGTCGTGGTACTGGTGTTGGGAGTTGTGCCGGCGGTGGTTTACGGGGAACCGCCGGTTACGGTTCAGCAGGTATCGTTGGCCGCCGTGAACATCAATACGGCACCTGCCGTGGAGCTTCAGGAGCTACCCGGCATCGGCCCGGTGCTGGCAAACCGGGTCGTCGAGTATCGGCAGGCCCACGGTCCATTCAAGAGTGTGGACCAGATCAAAGAGGTGAAGGGGGTCGGCGAGACTCTGTTCGAGAGGTTGAAGGACCGGTTGACCATGTAACCACAGCGCCTTTCGGTCGCTAGTGGGTGGGAGAAACCTCGGCCTCTCCATCGCCCGCTCCTCACCCCACGACTCCATGGCGACCTTCCTCTGGCAAGGCCACCGGCTCGCTTACGACGACGTAGGCGGAGGTGATGGACCGCCGGTGGTGCTGCTCCATGGCTTCGCCGTGTGTCGCCGCTTCTGGGACGACGTGGTCCCCGCGATCGCAGCGCACCGCAGGGTGTTGGCACTCGACTGGATCGGGTACGGCACGTCGTCGCGGCCCGGGCGCGGCATCGGCCTGGCAGGGCACGCGGCGGCGGCGGGCGCCTTCCTCACGGAGGTGGCCGGGTCGCAGTGCTATCTCGTGGGTCACTCCATGGGGGCGAGCATCGCCGCCCTGGTCGGACGGGAACGCTCGGAATTGATTGAGCGTCTCGTGTTGTGCAATCCGCTGGTGCGCGCCGCAGATGGGCTCTACCCCCGGAGCCACCGCCTGGTGAGGCCGTGGGTGAGGCCGATCGTCAAACGGCTTCTAGGTCTGCGCCCCTTCGTGTACTGGCTCGCGTCGAATTCCACCGATATCGTGCCGATTCCCGAGGTGCTGATCACCGCGACGATGGCGGCGGATCGAGAGGTGATGATGCGCGACGCGCTCGATCTGGTGCACCTCGACCTGTTGGCGGACCTCGCCCGCCTGACGATGCCCGTGCTGCTTCTCGGCGCGGACCGTGACGCCGTGGTGCGTCCCCGGCAGACCGATCTCGCCGCCGGGCAGATCAAGGACGTCACCGTCCACCGGTTTCCATACGGCCACTGCCCACCGCTGGAGACGCCGGGGGACTTTGTCGCGCATCTGGAGGCGTTCCTCGACGCCTCGAGCCTTCACACGGTGGCGTAGCTCCCCGCCTTGATTGCCTTCTTGATCTTGCGTTTCAGCAGATCGCGCTTGATCGGGCCCATTCGGTCGAGGAATACGACCCCATCGAGGTGGTCCATCTCGTGCTGGACGATGCGTGCCTCCAGGTCCTCTAGCTCGGTCTCGACCACCGCCCCGCGGAGGTCCTGATACCGCAGGGTGATGCGCGCGGCACGTTCCACTTCGCCGAAGTATTCCGGCACCGACAGACACCCTTCTTCACCGAGCATGGCACCGTCGTGAAAGAGAATCTCCGGGTTGATCACCACACGCAGGTTGCGCTGCTCCTCGTCCGTGGCACATGGGTCATAGACCAACAGGCGGATAAACTGTCCGATCTGGGGCGCCGCAAGGCCCACACCCGGCGCCTCGTACATGGTTTCTGCCATGTCCGCCACTAGCTGTTCCAACACCTCGTCGAACACCTCGACCGGCTTCGACAATTGCCGCAGGCGTGGGTCAGGATAGTGCAGGATGGAGAGGCGAGACATGGATCGATTTCCTTATCTGATCGGAAATTTAGTGCACGGTTAGGGGGTGGGCAACGTTCCGCTGGCGTGTGTCGGGGGTTTCGGCCCACGCCACGTTGACGGCGACAGAGACGCCCCCTAGCGTCTCTCACATGGAGCAGATGGATCACGGGCTGCACGTGGTGTTGGTGGCGCCGGAGATCCCGCCCAACACCGGCAGCATCGCCCGTCTCTGTGCCGGCACGGATACGGAGCTGCACCTAGTGGAACCCCTAGGCTTCTCTTTGGAGGATCGTTATCTGCGGCGCGCCGGTCTCGACTACTGGCCCCACGTGCGTCTCCACGTGCACCCGAGCCTGGCATCGGTCTTCGAGACATATCCGGCCGGGCGGTTCTTCTATGCGACCAAGAAGACCGATCGCCTGTACTCCCAGGCCGCCTACCGGCGTGGCGACTTCCTGGTCTTCGGCTGCGAGACCCGCGGGCTCCCGGAAACCTTGCTCGATGCAAATGCCGCGGCCACGATCCGCCTGCCGCAGAACGACAAGATCCGTTCCCAGAACCTCGCAAACGCCGTGTCGGCGATCCTTTACGAGGCGATCCGGCAGGTCAGCGGATAGCGATCAGCTCTCAGTTCGAGCTTGCAAGGACAGCTTCGCTGGGCGTCTGGTCGTGGGCTGTACGCTGACCGCTACTCGCCGGTTACCACCATCCATGAGGTGAGCTCCCACACATCGTCTTCACGGCGCCGGGCGGACGCAGTGATGCGATTGAAGCGGCGGGACAGTGGGGCGGTGACCTCCGCCCGTAACCATCCGGTTTCCGGGTCGAAGTGGGCGTCGACGCGCCCGAGCTCGGAGACAAAGAGGTTGGTCTGGCCCGACCAGTAGCGCTGCGGATGGCTCAGCTGGATGGAGATCTCACCGACCACCTGACCGCGGAGCCGGCCCGTTGCCGGTTGCCGGGCCTGCCATGGTAGGGGGGGCTGGTTGAGGACCTCACGCATCATGTCCAGGGTGCCGCGCGTGCCGACCATGGCGTTCCGCGGGAGCTGGTGGAGGAGGGTCTCCACACCGACGCTGCCACGGTCCTGGGTCAGCTGCACGCGGTAGCCCGCCTCACGCACCGCGGCCTGGGCCTCGTCGGTATACTCGCCGTACGGGAAGGCGTAGTAGTGGGTGGGCACGCCCAGCCGCCTCTCTAGCAGCGCCCCGGCGGTGGTGACGTCTTCACGGAGCTGCTCGGTGGGCAGCGTCTTCCCGTGGCCTCGTATCAAGTGGGCGTGATGGTGGCCGTGGTTGCCGATCTCGACACCGGGTCGTTCGGCCAGCTCGTGGAGTTGCTCCCAGGTCATGAAGTCTGGATAGTGCGCCTCCATCGCTTCGGTGTAGACGAACAAGGTGTAGGGATAGTGGTGTGCGGCGAGGATCGGTGCGGCGACGTCGTAGATCGATCGATAGGTGTCGTCGAAGGTAATGACCACGCTGTGACGCGGCGGCGCATGGCCGGCGTCGACGGTCGCTACCAACTCGGCGAGGGAGATCACTCGATAGTCGTGATCGGCGAGCCACGCCATCTGCTCGCGGAAGGCCGACGCCGTGATCGAGGTCGTGGGGTGTTTATCCTCGCCTACCCGGTGGTAAAGCAGGATCGTCGCATAAGGGTCCGCCGCCGCAGATCGCGCGATCAGCAGGACGATCACGGTGAGAAAGGTTGTCAGCGCTTGCCTGGCCGGGCGGTTCATTGTCGGGCCAGGAGGCTCCCTCCCCACCACGTGCTGGAGAGGCGCAGTGGCCGTTGATCGATGCCGTCGTATCGGTCGAGACGGTTCCCACGGATGACGCTCAACAACTCCTCTACATACGCCTCTCCACGCTGTGAGTAGCGCACCAATCCAGCACTAAGGATCGTGCTGTCGAGGGGCTCGTTTGCAGCGCGTAGGTCTGCACGCCAGTGTCGGAGTTGGCGATAGGCGCGATGGGTATTGAGGTTGCGGAGATAGCTGCGCACCGAGTGGGCGACCGTATCGTAGGCGGCGACACGGTAACCATCGCCCGGATCGGCATCGCTGGGCATGAGGCCGGGCGTGTCGCCCGTCACCCATTGACCGAAGAGATTGTTGCCCTCACGTACGAACCGGGATGTACCCCAGCCAGACTCGATCGCAGCCTGCGCCAATACGAGGGATGGCGGAAGTGTGTCGATCCGAAGTAGGAGCTCCGCCATCGTCTGGGAGGGGAGGGCGCCTGTGGTTGGCACCGTCAGGTGGCGCGGTAACCGATAATATCGTGCCAGGTCGCTCAACCCGCGACGCTCCACGGCCGAAGCGTTACCGTGCACTAGGTGCCGCTGTGTATCGAGGAGCCACTTGCGCTGCTCGGCGATTAGCTGGTTTTCCTGAGTCACCACCGGTAGCAGCGAGGTCAAGAAGCGGTCTTTACGTTCTGCCGGAGACTCGATCTCGGCGAGGTCCCGCGGAAAGTCCGGCGTCAGTCCCGGGTCGACCGGACTCTTGTCGTTGAGTCCTAACCAGATCTGGGCCATCGCCGACGTATTCATGACGGCGGTGGGACCAGCGCCAAGGAGGTGAAAGAGGGTCATCCCGGCGATGCCGAGACCGAGAATCGCGAAAGCTGCGGCGGCGGTTCGTCTCCCGCCAAGGAGCGCGGCGGTGGTCCCCTTGCTTAGCCCTCGACGCACATTTGACGGGCAGGGGCCGCGAGTCTGCCAGTCCGCACGGAGGACGGCATCGGCGGCCTCCGTAGGCGATTCCTGCGCTCGTGTATCGGCACCTGGTTCAGCGGCCGGGAGCCCGCGGCGAAAT
This sequence comes from Nitrospirota bacterium, assembly GCA_050050395.1. Classification (GTDB taxonomy): domain Bacteria; phylum CG2-30-53-67; class CG2-30-53-67; order CG2-30-70-394; family CG2-30-70-394; genus DASWHD01. The sequence continues at coordinate 16,706 of JASFUG010000004.1, read as the reverse complement.
CTCATAAGCAGTTGAAACATAGGAGCGTGTTTGTCGGCGTGGCGTGTCGATCAGAGACCCGGGGGGGCGAGGAGGATCCACGACGGCCGCGTTGCCCAGCCCTGATCGGCAGCCGCCTGTGAACCATGAAGGGAACGCTACTCGGGTTCGCGCAAGACGTAACCTGCACCGCGCACGGTGTGGATTAGGCGCTCCTCGAAGCCCTTGTCGACCTTGTTGCGTAAGTAGCTGATGTAGACGTCCACCACGTTGGTGAACGACTCCTCGTGGCCGCCCCAGACGTGCTCGGTGAGGCGGGCCCGGGACAAGACTTTTCCCTGGTGCTGCATGAAGTGGTGAAGCAGCGAGTACTCCTTGGCGGTGAGCTTGATCTCCTTGCCGGCCCGGGTGACGCGATGGCTGACCGGGTCGAGATGTAGGTCCGCCACGACCAGTGGGGACGCGGTGGCGGCGCCCGAGCTACGCCGGATGAGGGCTTGAATCCGCGCGAGGAGCTCTTCGAAAGAGAACGGCTTGGGTAGGTAATCGTCGGCACCCGCCTCCAGTCCCCGTACCCGATCCTCGACGTCGCCGCGGGCGGTGAGCATGATCACTGGCATCTGATTGCCGGCCTCGCGCAGCTCGGCAAGCACCTCGAATCCGCCTTTCTTGGGTAGCATGATGTCCAGAATCATCACGTCGAAATCGCCGTGCGCCGCCTCGAACGCACCATCCTCCCCGTCGCTTCTCACGACCACCTGGAATCCCTCTTCCTGGAGGCCGCGGCGAATGAATTCCGAAACCTTGACCTCGTCTTCGACTAGCAGGATACGCATGGCCTGACCGTGGTGGGAAACAACGATGTTACCTTGGCCTCGCGCCGGAATAGGAGCCTCACCCGGCATTCGCGAGGCCATGGACCGCGAACACGAGGGGTGCGGCAGGTCCCGCTGACGGCCGCTGGCCGTCGCGACGGCTATGGTTAGCGCCGCCAGTACTCCGGGAGAAACAGCACGAGGACGGTATAGATCTCTAGTCTTCCCAGGAGCATACACAGGGAGAGCAGCCATTTGGCGGCGGCCGGCAGGGACGCGAAGTTCTCGGCCGGTCCGACGTCGCCGAGCCCCGGTCCAACGTTGTTGAGGGCGGTGATGGCCGCGGTGGCGGCGGTCACCAGGTCGAGGCCCTGGGCGGTCAGTGACAGGGCGGTGACACCGAAGGTCACGAGATAGAGGAAGAAGAATCCCCAGATCGCGTGGATGATCTCCGGGGCGACCTTCTGGCCGGATAGCCGTACCCGGGTGACGGCATGGGGATGGACGAGGAGGCGGAGCTGCTGGAATCCCTGTTTGAACAGCAGCAGCACGCGCACACTCTTCATACCGCCCGCCGTCGAACCGGCCATTGCTCCGGTGAACATGACCACGATCAGGGTTCCCTGGATTAGATAGGGCCAGGTCTCGAAGTTTGCGGTGGCGTACCCAGTCGTGGTGATGATCGAGGCCACCTGAAAGACGCCGTAGCGCGCCGCCTCACCCCACGACGGATAGGCGTCGAGGCGCAGGGTGGCCACCGTCGTGATCGATGCGGCGGCGAACAGCAAGGCGAAGAACTTGAGCTCCGACTCCCGCGCGATTCGCCGCCATCCGCCGGCGGCAATGCGGAAGTAGAGGACGAAATTGATGCCGCCGATCAACATGAAGGTGGTGATCACGGCGTCCACGGCAGCCGACTCGTAGTAGGAGATGGACGCATCGTGGGTAGAGAAGCCACCGGTCGACATGGTGGTGAAGGCGTGGCACAGCGCCTCGAATGGGGGCACGTGGAGGGCGATCAGGGCGCTGCTTTCGCACAGGGTGAAGAGCAGATAGATCCCCCAGAGGCGGGCCGCCGTGTCGCGGACCCGGGGCCGGATCTTGTCCGCCACCGGCCCGGGGGTCTCGGCCTTGAAGAGCTGCATCCCGCCGACCCCGAGGAGCGGCAAGATGGCGATCGACAGCAGGATCATCCCCATCCCGCCCAGCCACTGGCTAAGGCTGCGCCACAGAAGCACGGGCGCAGGCATCTCGTCGAGCTGGGTGAAGACCGTCGAGCCAGTGGTGGTGAAGCCACTCATTGCCTCGAAGAAGGCGTCGGTGACACTGCCGGTCGTGGCCGTGAACAGGTACGGCAAGGCCCCGAGGGTCGCGGCGAGACACCAGGTGAGGGTCACGATCAGGAACCCCTCCCGATGGGAGATCTCGCGGCTGTCACGGGGTGCCGTCAGCAGCAGGATCGCCGCAAGACCGAATGCCACGCTCGCGGCCAGCCCGAGGCCGCGAGCCGTGGGGTCCCCGCTTGCCTGCGCATAGAGCCATGGCACGCCGATGGCGACGCCGAACAGGGCGGACATCAACCCGAGGATACGGACAATGATCGCGATGTGGATCATGCGGCGAGTCGTGAAGCGCTTCGGGCGCTGCTGCGGGGCGACCGAATGAGCGGCCGCGTAGCGGCCGTCCCGGTACGGCCCAATCTCTACCTTCTCCCCCCCAGTCCCTACCACACGGTCGGTTTGAGGGTCAGCGCCTTCTCGACCTTTTTCAAGGCCTTCTTCAAGGCGATGATTACCACCCGGTCCTCGAGCTCCACCATGTCCTCGCCGCTCGGGATCCGGCACTCGCCGTTGCGGATGATGGCGCCGATGATGGCGTCCTTGGGGAAGTCGATCTTCGCCAGCGGCGTACCCACGATGTCTGATCCGTGCAGCGCCACCGCCTCAATAATCTCGGCCTGGTCCTCCACCAATTGGTCGACGGTGAGCACCCGACCCTTGCGCAGGAAGCGCTGCACTGCCCCGACCGTAGAGAGCCGCGGGCTGAGGGCCGCGTCGATGCCGAGGGAGGGCGCGAGCGGTACGTACTCGGAGCGGTTGAGCAGGCACAGTGCCTTCGCTGCGCCCATCCGCTTCGCCAGCAGGCACGCGAGCATGTTGTCCTCCTCGTCGCCGCTCACGGCCACGAACAGGTCGCAGCTCCCGACGTTCTCTTCGCGCATGAGGTCCACGTCGGTGATCTCACCGCGTAACACGATCGCGCGCCGCAGCTCATCGGAGAGGAATGCGCATCGCTCGTCGTTGGGCTCGATGATCTTCACCGTGATGCTGCGTCCCTCCATATGGCGGGCCACGGCCAGGCCAATCTGTCCGCCGCCGACGAGCACGACGTTGGAGATGGCCGCGCCGGCGATGCCGATCTCGGGCAACCGCTGGCGTAGATCGTCCGGGCGGCCCAGGAGGTAGATCTGGTCGCCCGCCTGGAGACGGTCCGCGCCGCGCGGGATGATCACCCGTCCCTTACGCAGGATGGCGCCGACCAGAACTCGGTTGGCGTCGCCGGGGGTAAAGGATTTTTTCAACGGCTGGTTGGCCAGCGGGGAGTCCTCGGAGATCGGGCACGCGGCGAGGCGCAGCGTGCCGTCGCCGAATTCGAGCACGTCCGTCGCTCCGGGCAGGTCGATGAGGCGCTGCAGCCGGTTGGCCGCTTCCATCTCCGGGTGGATCACGAGATCGATGCCGGTGGCTGGACCGGCGAGGAACTCCCCCATCGCCCCGTAGCCCATCTCGCGGATGCGCGCGACCTTGTGCGGGATATGGAACTGTTGCTCCGCGACCATGCACGCAACCATGTTGACCTCGTCGACGTTGGTCACGGCGACGAGTATCTCCGTGTCCGCGGCGCCGGCCCGGGCCAGCACCTCGGGCACGCTGCACTTGCCCTCGACGGGCTGGATGTCAAGCAACTCGGCCGCCCGTGCCAGGCGTTCCTCGTTATGGTCGATCAGGGAGACGGAGTGTCCCTCTTTGGCCAACCAGCGAGCGATGTTGAAGCCGACCTCGCCGGCACCGGCCACGATAACGCGCATATGGGATTTCAGCGGTGAGCGATCAGCGTTGAGCCATCTGCCTAGAAGAGGCCCGCCCGTCTATGATCGTGGCAAAATGCGGGTTCCGCCCGGTGTCGGCTACACCGGAACGATGTCTACCGCGATGATCTGTCGTTCGGAAACGTCGCGAATGGTGATCCGAAGACCGCTGAGGTTCAACTCCTCGCCGCGATCAGGAATGCGGCGGAAGTGCTCCAGCACGAATCCGGCCACGGTGTCCGACCGCTGACTTTCGAGCACGATGTCCGTCACCTCTTCCAGCTCGTCGAGGGTCGCGCGCGCCTGCACGTGCCAGCCCCCCCCCTCCAACGAGGTAATCGAGCGACCGTTCTCGGCATCGTGCTCATCGGTGATCTCGCCCACCAACTCCTCGATCACGTCCTCCGCGGTGACGATGCCGGCTGCGCCACCATACTCGTCCACGACCACCGCCATGTGGCTCTGGCGCTCGCGCAGGAGCCGAAGCAGGGATTCCGCGGTCATTGTCTCCGGCACATACAAGGGTGGATGAAGAAGCTCGGCGAGGCGCTGATCGCGGCTACGCAAGGCGAGGAGGTCAAATGCGTGAAGAATTCCAACAATGTTATAGATGCGGTGCCGGAAGACGGGGACGCGAGAGAAGCGTGTACGGTTTACCGTCTGGATAGCCTCGTCGAGGGTCTGATCCTCCGCGACGGCGATGACGTCGACGATCGGCACCATGATCTGGCTGACCTCGGTCTCTTTGAGATCGAAGATGCGGTCGATGATCGTCTCCTCCTCGGGATCGACCTCGTCGGCGCGGAAGCGATCGATCTCCCGCAGGCATTGCAGCTCCTCCCGACTGACGTAGGTTACCGGGAAGTGATCTGCGACCGATCTCGGTAGGAGGCGCTCCACCAAATGGGCGACCGGGATGACAACTGGCCAGAGAGGCGCGGTGAGTCTCGCAAACCGCGGCAGCTCGTGTACGGCTTCCTTGCCGTTGGAACGCCGGCTCCATGCCTCCATCACGACGGCCACGCCGAGCAGCGGGAGCAGCGCTGCCGCGCGCCACCCACCGCCGAGGGTGCTTGGCAGGGCGTGAGCGACGGTGGTGAAGACGGCCAGCAGCAGGAGTAGCTGAATCGAACGCAGCGTCCACTCGAGTCCCGTGGGGTCTTTGAGCGTGGCGACCAGCGGGGCCAGGGCGGGATGCTCCGCCGCGGCGTGCTGCAGATCGATCTTGTTCACGGCAGCCAGGTGGCGGTCGAGGCGGCCCACAGCCATGATCAGGCCGAGACCCACTGTCGCGGTGGTGAGCAGAACGGTGGTCGTCACGGCTGCGCCCGGTGCGACACCTCGGGGGTGTGCACCTCCAGGGTAACGATGCGCAGCCCATCCAGCCCGGTGACCTTCAATGTGTGGTCGTTCACCTGCACCACCTCTCCTAGCTCTGGGAAGTGGTCTAGCTGGGTGACCACGAAACCACCGATGGTCTCGAACTCGTCGCCGCGGATGTGTGTTCCGAAGGTCTCGTTGAACGCCTCGGGATCGGTCATCGCCGGGACCTGGAAGACGCCATCAGAGAGCTCGACGATGCGGTCGGCCGCATCGCGTTCCCCGACCTCGCCAACCAGGGTGCGCAGTATGTCCTCCATGCAGACCAGGCCGGCGGTCGTGCCGTGCTCGTCGATGACGATGGCGATGTGCACGTGCGTGCTCTGAAAGTCGTGCAGGAGAGCGTCGATCTTCTGCGTTTCGGGGACGAAGAGCGGCGCTTGCAGCAGATCGGCGAGCGGCGGTATCCGACCGCTGGTGCGGGCCGCGAGGACATCCTTCGCATAGATGATACCCACCGCCCGGTCCAGGTCGCCGTCGATCACGGGCACCCGTGAGTAACGCCCCTCGAGGAGTCTCTCCACCAACTCCGCCGGCGGTGTGGCAGCGTCCAGGGCAAAGATGTCCGGGCGTGGCGTCATCACCTCACGCACGTGGGTGTCCCGGAAGTCGTAGGCGTTGCGCAACAGCTGGCGGATGGTCTCGTCCGAGTCATCGCCCTCGGCATCCTCGACGAGGGTGGCCTGTCCATCCGCGCCGCGGTGGTCGCCTCGCGACAGGAGTCTCGCGATCGCCGCGACGGCCGCCACGAGCGGCCGTTGGCAGCGTTCCCCGACGTCGCTGATGGTCCGTCGGGTCTCGTCGGACAGCGATGCGGCCAGCCACAGTGGTGCCAGGTCCCGGCAGCACCAGGTGGCGAGCACGACACCCAGCGGTGCCCACGGGCGAAAATCCCCACCCAGGGAGCTGCCACTGGCAAGTCCGAGCACCACGGCCAGTCCCGTCGCGCCAAACTCCATCGCGCGGCCGACGGCCGCGGTCAGGCGATCCGGAGCCCCGTCTTCACCCCGGCCCTCACGCAGGCGGCACCGCCAGTGCAGATTGATCGCCGCCACCAGAAGGAGGCTGGCGCAGAAGAAGATGGGTAACCCCGTAGGGTCAGGGTCCAAGCGTAGGTCGCCTTCTGCCGTTGCCGATGCGCTAGCCGACCTGTCGGATCAGCTGATCAGAACTTAACAGGGAGGGGAGGGGCGAACAACAGCCAGCCGGCGGTACGATACCGGGCCCCGGTGCGTCGTCACGGGGGGCATCTGGGTTAGTGGGCTCGACTTCCCGCCTGTCACTGCCGCGCCACGCTGTAAGTCGTCTAACCCACCGGTGCGTGCCCGGGATGCCAGGAGCCGCGATGTCGTGGCGGTGACCCAGGATGAGGGCCTCGCCGAGGTGGCAGCGACCATGGCACGCCACGGGGTGTCCGGGGTCCCGGTGGTAGACGGGGAGCGGCGCGTGGTGGGAGTGATCTCCGAAAAGGACTTCGTGTCGCGTATGGGCGCGGAGCACAGCGGCCCCTTCATGGAGGTCGTGGCCGATTGCCTGACCAAGCGTGGATGTGTCGCCATCCCCCTGTGCCAGGAGAGCGCAGCGGAGGTGATGAGCACGCCCCCGGTTGTCACACGGGAAGAGGCGCCTCTGTGCGAGCTCGCTGACCTGCTGGGACGGCTGAATGTCAACCGCCTGCCAGTGGTCGATGACGCCCAGCACCTGGTGGACATCGTGACCCGCGCGGACATCGTGCGCGGTCTCTTTCCCGAGGCGTAGCGCCCGGTCCGATGGGAGAGAGGGTGGGGTACTTTGCCAGAATGCGCGGCACGACCACGAGCCCGCCGCGTGTCTCGTGGTCCGAGATCTGGTGGTCGTGGGTCGGAGCATTCCTGGGGATCGCGGCGGTTGCTGCGGTTCACTATACCCTGCTCGCAGGTACCGACTTCATCACGGTCATTGGATCCTTCGGAGCATCCGCGGTCCTGATCTACGGTGCGATCCGTAGCCCCGTGGCGCAGCCGCGCAACCTGCTCGGCGGGCACATGGTCTCGGCAGTGATCGGTGTCGCCACGTACAAGGTCCTGCCCGGTCAGATGTGGCTCGCCGCGGCGGTGGCGGTGGCCACGGCGATCGCAGTGATGCATATGAGCAAAGCGCTCCACCCACCGGGAGGCGCCACCGCCCTGATCGCGGTGATTGGCAGCGACAAGGTCCACGACCTCGGCTTCCTATACGCGGTGGTCCCGGCGGAACTCGGGGCCGCGATCATGCTGCTGGTCGCGCTGCTGATGAACAACCTTGCCACGACCCGCCGGTACTGAGAAGCTCGCTGGCGAGTGGCCCAGCGCTTGGTACGGCTAACGAAACGGCGGTCACGACCGAACAGCCAAGGAGGCGAATTGGCTCGTCTCTATCTCGGTCGTAGGCCTCGTGAAACCAGCAAAGTTCTGGAAAAAAGAACGTCTCGGATTGTTCATGATCACTGCCTCGTTGGTGGTGATCATGCTGATCTGCAGCCTGCTCCTCGCGAATTCCCGCGATTCTCGGGAGAGGCACGTCCGACAGCAGGGAACTGCACTCGCCCGTTTGCTTGCCGAGCTGCCGCTCGAGGAGTTGGTGCCGAGTAGTGGGCGGCGTGGTGTGGTTCATGCATTAGCGTACGGCCTGCGGGATACGAGCCTTGCCTATGCGGCGATCGTGGACCCGGCTGGATCGCCGCTGGTGGACGTATCCAGCCCGGGTATGATCGTTCCCGTTGCCGACATGCCGGCAGAGCCTTCGGTGTGGTTGGAGGAGGTGCCTCAGGAGGTCGCCGGACAGTCGATTATGGAGTTCCGGGCACCGATCTATGCGGGCGGGGAGGTGGTCGCCTATCTCCGTCTCGGTTACCTCCGGCCAACGTTCGGGATAACTCCTGACCACTTGCCCTTTCTTGCGACGATCGCCCTCCCGGTATTTTTGCTGACGCCGGGCTTTTATTTCCTGCTCCAGCGCGAGATCAAGCCGCTACGCAAGTTGCGCGTGGAGATGGAGGCGGTTGTCGGGGGCGAGGAGGCCCAACAGATCGAGCGTGACGCCAGTGACGCGCTCGACAGCATTCTTGATGCGGTTACACGATTTGTGGCGCGATCGCGACGACGGATCGAGGACCTGGAGGAGTATCGCAGTGACCTGATCACGTCGTCGAAGCTGATCAGCTACCAGCGCTCCCGTATCGAGGCGGTCGTCCAGTCCCTGCCGGAGGCGATCATGGTCTTCGATGAGGCTGGTGTTACTGCCTTTGCCAATAACAAGCTCGCCTCCCTCGTCGGTATCGATCCTTCATCGGTGGTGGGAAAACGCCCGTCGGAGTGGATCGGCCAGGATGATTTCCTCGCCTATCTGGGGAAGTGCCAGGCGAAGGGCAACCGCGGGTACGCAAATGAGTCGGTGGAGTACTCACCGACACAGGCGCCGGAAAAGGTCGTGGGGTTGAGCGCGTATCCGCTCCTTGCCCCAAACCATGACGTTGGGGCTTCCGGCGGCACGTTGATCGTGTTGCGTGACGTTACCCTTGAATCGATGGCGAAGAGTGCGCGCGGTGAGTTCGTGGCACACGTCGCCCACGAGCTGAAGTCGCCGCTGAACGTCTTGCGCATGTATAGCGAGGAGTTGCTGGACTCGGATGATCTAACCGAGGAGTTCCGGATCGAGGCCATCAACGTGATTCACGACGAGGTCGATCGCTTGTCCACGTTGATCAGTAACCTGCTGAGCCTGACGAAAATCGAGATGGGAAGCCTGCGCATCGATCGCCAGCGGGTGAAGCTCAATGACCTGTTGCAGGACGCTCTGAACGCGGTATCGCGCGGCGGTCGTGGCGAGGAGCTCGAGGTTCATTTGCAGATCCGCCGGGAGCTTAGTCCGGTATCCGTCGACAAAGACCTGCTCCGTGTGGCGATCAACAACCTGCTCACCAACGCCATCAAATACAATCGCCCTGGGGGCGAGGTCACGTTGGCTGCGGAGGAGTCGGACGAGATGATTCGTATCGCGGTGACGGACACCGGGATCGGCATTCATGAACACGAGGTGGCTCGAATCTTTGACAAGTTCTTCCGATCCGACTCTGAGTCGGTTCGGACAAAGAGCGGCCACGGCCTCGGTTTGGCCCTGGCGCGGCAGATCGTAGAGCTGCACCACGGGACGCTCTCTGTCTCCAGTACTCCCGGGGAAGGGAGCGAGTTCGTCATCGAGTTGAAGAAAGAGCCTGGTCTCGTGAGACAGGCGATCTGAGATGAAGCGGATACTTATCGTCGAGGATGAGCCGCACGTCGCTCGGGTGTTGCGCCTACGGCTCGAGCGCGTTGGGTACGGCGTAGTGACCGCGGCCCACGGAGAGGCAGCCCTCGCTGCGATCGAGCAGTCTCCCCCCGACGGTGTGATCACCGACATCCAGATGCCCCGCATGACCGGTCGCGAACTCTGCGAGCGAATCGAGGCGCTGTTTCCGGACCGGACCTTTCCAATCCTTGTGCTTACCTCGCGAGCCGAGGTGGAGCATCGAGAGTGGTCGCAGAAGATGGCAAACACCGTCTTCCTCGAGAAGCCGGCAAGTATTTCGCGAATCCTCTCCGCGCTCGAGGCCCACTTTGGGGCAGGGCAAATGTTGAAGCGCTAGGAAGTAGAGACAAGATGGCGGTCATTGACTACGCATTCGACGGCTACATGCGGCTGCTGCGTCCTGCGCTGCCCATGGGTAGCGAGATGGCGGTGCTCGATGAGGAGGGTCGACCGGTATGGTTCGACGGCACCGGAGACGCGGAGAGGATGCGGGCGACGCTGGCACGCGTCGGCCGCGAGTACTGGGTCGAAGGCGGGGCGGGCGGATTGGATCTGCAGCGGTGTACATTCGCCAACGGCGGCACGCTTTATCACCTCGCGTTGCATGGGCCGGAAGGGGCCACTTTCGGCTATCTCACGGTCGTGGTCGTCGACGGGGATCATGCGGTAGTGGATCTGCGAGATGACGCGGCCTTTTGCAGGGCGTTCGTCGCCGCAGCCGCGTGCATCTGTCGCGAGCATGGACTCAACCTCGAGCTGAACGCGATGGCGGAGGAGCTCGGCGCGAGATACGAGGAGCTGAACCTCCTGTACAGCGTCCATGAAAGAGCCAAGGAACGTGGCGGTGCGGATCGCACGTTTGTCGAAATCGTCGAGGATTGCGCGCGTCATATGGATGTCCCGTGGGTCTCGATCGTCGTGCCGGACCGCAATGTCGATGTCCACCACAGCTCGGCGAACGGTGTGCGCCGGGAGTGGCGGACGACATGGAAACGTGCCGTAGACGAGGTGATGGCCTGGTTGGTGACACACAAGCGTGGTCTTGTGGTCAACGGCGCGGAGTGTGAGCCCGGGATCGAGGTGGCCCGCGGTCTATCGTGTAAGTTTATTGCCACGCCGATCTTCGATGATTTGGGAGAGGTGTGTGGAGTCGTCTGCGTTGGCAGACATCTGGAGACGGACGACTTCCGTAACAGTGACCGAGTTCTCGTTGAGGTGATCGCGCGCCGTGTCACGGAAGCCCTTGGGGAGACGTTCGATTCCCTCACCGGCCTGTTCACGCGGCAGGGGTTTGAACGCGCCGTCGCGCCGGTGATCGATACTGCCGACGACGCAGCAACAGATACCTGTCTGATCTACTTGGGGGTCGATGAAACGAGTCTCTCGGCGAGCAGGAAGAACGCCGCCGCCGGCGCTGTCATCTTGAAAGAGATCGGCCACACCGTCCGGGGAAATCTCCGTGTCGACGACAGGATCGCTCGGGTCAGCGACTTCGCGTTTGCTGCATTGCTCGAGAAGTGTCCGATAGATCGCGCGTACGGCGTTGCAGAGAAATTGAAGGAAGCAATCAGCCAGCATAGTTTCGTTGTGGAGGGGGCGCGATTTGATGTCAGTCTGGCCATCGGCATCGCGGAGCTGAGAGCGAGTACCGGTAGTATCGATGTGTTGTTGCGCAGCGCCGAGTTGGCTGCCGAAGTGGCTGAGGAACGGGGCGAGTCCCGGGTCCTGGCGTACGATCCGGAGGACGATGACATCAAGCGCCGGGAGGCGGCGGCTGAGACGGTCAATCTGGTGCGGCGAGCGTTGCGCGAGGATCGTTTCGAGCTGTGGGCGCAGCCGATCGTGGGCCTTGCCCACGGCCTGACCGAAACGCATCTCGAGGTCTTGTTGCGCCTGCGCGATGACGATGGGCGGCTGCTCGCACCCGGGCACTTTCTGCCGGCGGCGGAGATCTACCATCTCATGCCGGCGATCGACCGGTGGGTCATCAAGCATGCATTGGTGGTGGTTGAGAGACATCTCGCGAGTGCGACAAAGAGGAACTTCCATGTCGCCATCAACCTCGCGGGCCAATCCTTTCGTGACACCTCGTTGCTTGGGTTCATCCTAGACGAACTCAGCAAGCGCAACGTTCCTGCGGAGAGGCTTTGCTTCGAGGTGACCGAGACCACGGCGATGGGCCAAGTGTATGAGGCCCGCGCATTCATGGACCGCCTCAAGGAGCATGGTTGTTTGTTTTCACTCGACGATTTCGGGAGCGGGCTGAGCTCGTTTTCCTATCTGAAAAACCTGCCCGTCGACTTCCTCAAGATCGACATGGAGTTTGTCGCGGAGATCCTAGATGACCCGGTATCTGCGGTGATCGTCGACGCGGTCAATCGGGTGGGCCATGCCATGGGGCTACGGACGATCGCCGAAGGGGTAGAGAATGATGAGGTGAAGGGGCGTCTCAAGGAGATGGGGATTGACTACGTCCAGGGATACGGCATCGCGATGCCCCGTCCACTAGGGGAGGTCCTGCGCGAATTGCGTGACGGTCACGACGAAGAGCCGTCGCCGCCTGGCCACAGGGGCGCAGTGGCCGCGGTGCAGCGAGCGTAGGGTGGGCACCGTGTCGCCTACGGACACCGGATGTGGGGTGTTTGCGCGGTGCACCAGCCGCAGCGCGCCGGCCACAGGGGAGGTCGTCCGATGACCGTCCCCATGGTCGTCGGCGATGGCAGGGGGGAGCGCCAGTGGAGGTAACACGTACTCGGATCGGAGTCGTTTCGCAGCTTACTCCCCTCGCGCCGCTGGCCGGCCCGGGAGCGCTGGCGGCGCTAGTGGATGCGATGGAACGGTGTCGGGCCGCCCGTGAGACCCAACTGGTCATCGACCTGACCAACGTTCCAGCCCTCAACAGCGCGGCACTGGACGCCTTGCTGGATTCGCAGGAGATCCTCCTGTCGCAGGGCGGCTGGCTCAGGCTCAGTCGCGTCGGCGAGATCAACCGGGACATCCTGCGCATTACGGGAGTAGGCCAGTACCTCAGCGTCCTCGATCCCGATGGCGAGCCGTCTGGAAACGATCTTCTCGCAGACGACGGGCAGCGTGGCGCCAAGCTGGGGGATCTCCTGCGGGCCAAGGGATTGTTGACCAACGAGCAGATCGACGAGGCCATGGAACTCCAGGCCGAGCACGGCAAGCGACTGGGAGAGATCCTCGTCGAGCGGAAATGGATCTCCGAGGAAAGAATGCTGGAGGTGCTCGGGGCACAGCTTGGTGTGCCCTTCGTGACCTTACGGCCCGGTGTGTATGACCACGATACGGCCAAGTTGCTAAGCAAGGAGGTCGCCAGCCGCCTCGAGGTGCTGCCTCTCTTTAAGGTTCGTAACGTCGTGTCGTTGGCGACAGCCCAGCCGCAGGCGATCCCGGTACTGGACGAGATCGAGACCCGGCTCGGCTGTCCGGTACGCGCAGTCCTCGCGCGGCAAGAGAACATCCGCGACACCCTCCGGGATGCATACTCGGGGGACGAGTTTGCGGCGGAGCTCATCAGTGAGGTCGACCAGGACTTCGCGCTAGTCGATGTCAGCATTCCGGATGACTACTCGGCGATCGACGAGCTGGCCGCGGGTAGCCCGATCATCAATCTGGTCAATTCGATCATTCAGCGGGCGGTGCGCGACAACGCCAGCGACATCCACATCGAGATCTCCCGTACCCGCTCGCGGATCCGTTACCGGATCGACGGCATCCTCTACGAGGTGAAGTCCCCGCGGCGCGAGCTCCACCCGGCGCTGATTTCCCGGCTGAAGGTCATGGCGAACCTCGATATCTCCGAACGGCGCTTGCCACAGGATGGTCGTATCCAGGTTCATACCCAGGGGCGGGAGGTCGACCTCCGGTTCAGCTCGTTGCCAGGCCTCTACGGCGAGAAGGTCGTACTGCGGGTGCTCGACAAACGGCAGGCGATTCTCGATATCGACAAGCTGGGGATGAACGAGCCCAACCTCGCGACCTACCGAGATCTCCTCGGGCGCAGCTACGGGCTGATCCTGGTGACCGGCCCTACTGGCAGCGGCAAGACCACCAGCCTGTACGCCGGTCTTAGCCACCTGAGTAGCATCGAGAAGAACATCGTCACCATCGAGGAGCCGGTCGAGTACGAGCTCGATATCGTCAACCAGAATGAGGTGCGGAGCCGCATCGGCCTGACCTTCGCAACGGTCCTCAAGCACGTGCTCCGTCAAGACCCGGACATCATCATGGTGGGTGAGATCCGCGAGCGCGAGACGGCGGAGATCGCCGTCCAGGCTGCGCTGACCGGCCACCTGGTCCTCTCCACCCTACACACCAACGACAGCGTGGGCGCGGTCACGCGGATGATCGACATGGGGGTCGAGCCCTATCTCCTGTCATCCGCGTTGATCGGCGTGATCGCGCAACGGCTGGTACGGACTGTCTGCCCGTCCTGTCGCGTCACCTATCGGGTCCTGCCCGAAGTGATTTCCCGATACGGATGGGCGGACGATGGACCAGTCCAGTTGGCGAAGGGGCGTGGTTGTCCAGAGTGTTATGACTCGGGCTACAAGGGGCGCCTTGGTATCCAGGAAATCTTGGTCACCGACGCCGAGTTGCAGTCGCTGATCATGAGCAATCCGAGTCGCGACGAGTTGAGCGCCTACGTCCAGCGGCGCGGGATAAAGACCCTGTTCGACGACGGCATGGACCGGGTGCGCGCCGGATCGACCACCATCGAGGAGGTCTCCCGTACGGTCAACATGTAGCGCTGTACGCTCGGTCCGTCCTCCGCCCGAGACCCAAGTCCAACATGCCCCTCGATCTGCAAGTCCCCGTCGACAAGAGGCCCGCTCCGCCAGGGCGACGGCTTCAGAGGTTCGCCGAGCTACTGAACCACCAGAAGGGCAGCGGTCGGGTGACCGTGCGGGAGCGAGACTTTTTCACCGAGCAGCTGGCCCTCCTCTTGGAGACCGGCACGGCTCTCCATGCGGCGCTGGCGATCCTGCAGCACCAGGTGGACAATCCTGCGCTTCGCTCGGTCCTCGGCCAGGTTCAGGCGGACATCGCGGCCGGTCAGTCGTTTTCCCAGGCCCTGACGCAGCACCCGGCCGTATTTTCCGTGACCTATGTGAAACTGGTCGCGGCCGCGGAGGGTGGGGGCTTTTTGCCCGAGGTCCTGACCGAGCTGGTAGCGATGGGGGAAAATCGCGAGCAACTACAGCGCAAGGTATTGAGCGCTTTCTCCTATCCGGCGTTCCTCGCAGTGTTTTCCCTTGTCGTGGTGGTCTTCGTCCTCGTTGTCGTCTTTCCGAAGTTCGCCGAGATGTTCGGCGCCATTCGCGACCGGTTGCCCGTCACGACCGTGGCGTTGATGGCCGCTAGCGATCTGGTGCGTCAACACTGGGTACTTTTACTAGCCCTCTGCGCCGGAGCTGGTGGCGGTCTCCGTTACTGGTTGGGCACGCCCGAAGGCCGCATCGCCATGGATCGGATGAAGCTGGCCACGCCGTGGTTAGGGGGGATTTTCGTGCGCCTCTACCTCAGCCAGACCCTGCGCGTGTTGAGCCTCTCCCTGAGCCACGGCGTGCCGATGGTGGATGCCTTGATCGCTTGCCGGGACGTGGTGCGGAACACCGTTTTTCAACGGTTTCTCGCGGACGTGGAGCGCGGTGTCCGGGAAGGCCGCGGGCTCAGTGTTGGATTCCAGGAGGCTGGATTCATCCCGTCCCTGGCACGTCAGATGGTCGCGACCGGCGAGGAGACTGGCAACCTGCCGAAGACGATGGAGCGGGTCGCCACCTTTTACGAGTCGGAGCTCAAACGGCGGCTGGAGACCTTCGCACGCCTGGCCGAGCCGGTGATGCTGTTGGTGATGGGGGTGGTGGTCGGGGTGGTCGTGAGTTCCCTGATCCTACCTATCTTCAAGCTCTCGCGCGCGGTCTCGTAGCGGCAACAATCGTACCGGTCTGCGCCGCGCTCGCATCGGCGGCCGGCGCGCCGTCCACGCTGCCGCGCCGGTGGCGACGAAAAAAGGCGCTGGTTCTTAATGCACCGCCCGGCTTCGCCGACAAGGAAGGGGCAACCCGCGCGTGGTTCACTTTTTTGGAGGGTGCGTCGGCATGAACACATCAAGGAAGTCGGAACAGGGATTCACCCTCGTCGAGCTGCTGATCGTGGTGATCATCCTGACGATCATCTCGGCGATCGCCATCCCGCAGTTCGGCTCCTCCACGGAGGACGCCAAGGTTTCCAGTCTGGAGACCAACCTCTCCGAGTTACGTGCCGCGGTGGAGCTCTACTACCACCAGCACAACAGCCGCTATCCCGGTGTGTACGTGGAGGCCGACGGCACCACGCCAGCTGCGACCGCCGCCGAAGCACAGGCGGCCTTTATTGCCCAGCTCACCCAGTACACGGACCGCAACGGCAAGGTGGCGGGTGTGAAGGACGCGACCTTCAAGTACGGCCCGTACATCAAAAAAGCGACGCTGCCCAAGAACCCCTTCCTGGACGGTGCCGCGGCCGTCGACGTATTGGCAGACATCGTTGAGAACGACATCACCGCCGCCATCACAGTAAATGGCACGTCAGGTTGGAAGTTCTACACCCAGACCGGGCGGTTGGTCGCCAACGACAACACCACCCTCTCCGACGGCACCAATACCAAGGATATGTAGTCGGGTCCGAGCTGGTCGCGTGATGGCACTATGCCCGCCCCTTGTGCCGCTAACTTCGAGAGGTGCTCCAAAAGCGGGCTGACCCTCATCGAGGTCCTAGTCGCGGTCGCTATCCTGGGGATCGTCGCGGTAGCGGCGATCCCCGATTTTTCGGCGATGGACGACCAACGGCTGGAACGTGCCGCTATCGAGGTGGCGGACGCCGTCCGTTTCGCGCGCAGCGAGGCACTGCGCACCGCCACCCCCCACGGGGTCCACGGAGAGGTGGCGCTGCAGCGGGTACGGGTCTTCCGGCTAGTCGACTCTGGTGGCACCCCCACCCCCGACTACACCGTGCGCAATCCAGTGGACAAGAAGGTCTACCACCTGCAGATGGATGCCCCGGCCTTGGGGGTGGCGGTGGACGCGGTGGACTTCTCATACGCCGGCGTAGGGCCCCAGGAATACCTGGGGTTCGAC
>JASFUG010000003.1:0-36053 GCA_050050395.1 Nitrospirota bacterium | reverse complement strand
AGCCGGGTGCGGGGCGAGATGACGTCCCGGGCGATGGTGCCGACGCTGCGCCCGTCGTGTCGGACGGAGAGCACCAGGGCGGAGAAGTCGTGCACCGCGCCCACTAGGAGGGTCCCCAGCACCACCCAGCACAGGGCCGGCCCCCATCCCCAGATCACCGCGATCGCCGGCCCCAGCATGGGGGCCAGGCCGGCGACCGAGGCGTAGTGGTGGCCGAACAGCACGTAGCGATTGGACGGGAGGTAGTCGACGTTGTCCCGGTGGCGGTGCGCCGGGGTCACCGCCGCGTCATCGAGGGCAAACACCCGCCTGGCGAGCACCCCTTTCGCATAGAAGCGGTAAAACGCCACGTACAGCAGCAGCACAATGACGGTCATCGCCACCGGGGACATGTACACTCCTGCAAGCGGTGTCCCGCGCCTCTCGCGGGCACGGGGCGCGAGAATCTAACACAGTCGCCCGCCACACGTGATCGTGCGGGGTCATCTTGATCGAACCGCCTGGACCTCGTTGGATCTCATGGTCCATGCAGGACCTCGCAGGGTCCGGACGCAGGTCACGAGGATGAGGTAAGCGCGATCCAGATCGCGGCGGGGGGAAAGCGCCGCGGCCCATAGGGAATGACGACATGAGCGATCCGAAGGTAGTGACCCACCGCGGCGGCTGCCATTGCGGCGCGGTGCGATTCGAGGTGGAGGCGCCGGCGGCAATCGAGGCGGTGGAGTGCAACTGCTCGGTCTGCTCCATGACCGCCTATCTCCATCTGATCGTCCCGGCCGCGCGGTTTCGGCTCCTCCGCGGCCGTGAGGCGCTGATCAGCTACCGCTTCAACACCGGTACCGCCGACCACGTGTTCTGCAAGCACTGTGGTATCAAGTCGTTCTACGTGCCCCGCTCCCATCCCGATGGTTACAGCATCAACGTGCGTTGCCTGGACCGCTCCACCATCGACAAGATTTCCGTGACCCCCTTCGACGGCCGCCACTGGGGGGAGGCCGCGAGGACCCTGGCCCCCTTGCCGCCGCACGTCGGGAGTGGGAACGTAGGCCCCGTCGAGTAGCCCTGCGCCACCTCTCCTCCGAGCCGACGAGCCGACCGCCGTGACGAATGCCACCACGAGACGCACCGGAGCAACGCCGCATACGCATCGCTCTGCGATGGCACTACACGTGCGCCGGATGGCGCGGCGAGCCGCCGGAATCCTGCTCCTGGCTGCACTCTATACCGTTCCCTCTCCGCTCGCCGGCAAGGCCGAGGCGGCCGCCCCCATGGTCAGCCCGGTCACGGCTCAAGGCCTGATGACGCAGGCACGCCAGGCCGGGAAGCCCGTGGCGTTGGTCCACCTATGGGCCACGTGGTGCGAGCCGTGCCTGGAGGAGTTTCCCCTGGTGGTCGAGCTGGAGCGCAAGTACCGCGACCGGGGGCTGACGGTGCTGCTGGTGTCGGCGGACTCGGCGAGCCGGCTGGGCGCGGTGCAGGAGTTCCTGGACCGGCACGGGATCGACTACGCCACCTTCATCAAGGCGCAGAACGACCAGGCATTCATCGCCGGCCTGGGGGGCAAGTGGCAGGGGCAGCTGCCGGCATCGCTGTTCTTCGACAGCAGCGGTAAGCTGACGACATGGTGGCCCGGGCCCGGCGATCGCACGCGGTTCGAGGAGACGATCGAGTCGCTCCTGGCAGGGTCCAAAGCGGAGACGGGCGGGAAGTAATGCGCCGCGCTGTCGTACTGACGGCGGTCGCCGCCGCGCTCCTGCTGGCCGGAGCCGCGCACGCGGGAGCCCTGCAACTCGGCGCGACGATTCCGTCGACGGACACGAAGATGGAGAACGTCGACGGACGCTCTCTCTCCATCGCCGATGTACACGGCGAGAAGGGCACGCTGGTGATCTTCTCGTGCAACCACTGCCCCTGGGTCCAGGCGTGGCAGAAGCGGATGGTGGCCCTGGGCAACGAGTACTCCGCCAAGGGGATCGGGGTGGTGCTGGTGAACTCGAACGATCCCGCGGCCTACCCCACGGACGACCTGGACACCATGAAGCAGGTGGCGGCGCGGGAGGGCTATCGTTTCCCCTACGTGGTCGATGCCACCTCCGACGTGGGAAGGGCGTTCGGCGCGACCCGCACCCCGGAGGCCTTCCTGTTCGACGGCGCGGGCCGCCTCGTCTACCACGGGGCGATCGACGACAACGCCCACGAGCCCGAGCGAGTCACGCACCGCTTTCTGCGCGACGCCCTCGACGCCCTCCTCGCCGGCCGACCGGTCGACCCGGCCGACGTGCCGTTCATCGGCTGCTCCATCAAGCTCCGCTCGACGCAATAACCATCACCCCAGGTCGAAGAGCAGCACCTCTGCCGCCTCCTGCGCCGCCACCGTGAGGCGCCGCTCGTCGCTCATGGCCGCGCCGTCACCGGCCGCCAGGGCGTGGCCGTTGGCCTCGACGGTGCCGCGCGCCACCTGCAGCCAGCCATGGCGGCCGCTGCCGAAGCGGTGGGCCACCGCGGCTCCCGGTCCCAGGCGGGCGGCGTAGAGGCGCACGTGCTGGTGGATGAGGAGCGACTGGTCCCGGCCGTCACCGCTGGCGACCACGCGCAGCTTCGGGTCGCCTTGATCGAGGAGGAAGGAGCGCTGCTCGTAGCTCGGCGCGATCCCCAGGACCGCCGGCCGGATCCAGATCTGGAGCAGGTGGGTGGCGGTGGTCGGCGACGGGTTGTGCTCGCTGTGGGTGACGCCGGTGCCGGCACTCATGCGCTGCACCTCGCCGGCGCGGATCACCGACCCGTTGCCCATGCTGTCCTTGTGCTCCAGCTCGCCGTCGAGAACATAGGTGATGATCTCCATGTCCCGGTGCGGGTGGGTGCCGAACCCCTCGCCCGGTGCGATCCGGTCCTCGTTGATCACCCGCAGGGCGCGGAAGCTCATGTGTGCCGGATCGTGATAATCGGCGAAGGAGAAGGTGTGGTAGGTGTCGAGCCAGCCGTGGTTGGCGTGGCCCCGCTCGGCGCTCCTGCGGATGTTGATCATTACAGTCTCCTGTGCCGGAGCACCGCGCGGCGCTATGGGCGGGAAAAATGCGTTCCGTCTTCCGATGGGACCCCATTACACCCCCAATCCCTCGGCTCCTAAAGCCCGGCGTAAACAACCGCCCGCCGACGCGTCTTCTCTGCCTCTCGCCACGACGCCAAGGCAACATTCGGAGAGACCGCAACCAAAGAGGCATGGCGACCTTGCGAGAGCGACCTGGATTCCTTTCCTGCCTTTCTTAGCGATATTTCGCACCGCCGCGACGTCCCCGGCTCGCGTGTCGACCGCACGGCGTCGACATCCGGCCGCGGGCCTTTCACACTCGGGGGGCGTCGTGTCCCCGGTCGCGGCGTCCCAAGGACGTGATGGCCACGACTCCCCACTCCCGGTCCCGCCTGGCCGCCTGGCTCTTCCACCTCCATCCGCCGGAGGAGTTGATCGTCCTGGTGTCCGCCGTGATCGTCGGGTTGGGAACGGGCCTGGCAGCGGTGGTGTTCGTGGACCTGATGGCACGCATCGGGGCGGGGGTCGCACTCTTCGAGGCGCGGGTCGGCACAGCTCTCGGGCTGGTGACGGCGATGGCCGCGGCGGGGCTGGTGGTCGGGTGGGTCGTCGAGCGCTGGGTGCCGGAGGCCAAGGGGCACGGGGTACCGGACGTCATGGAGGCGATGGCCCTGCGCGGTGGACATATCCGGGCACGGGTCGCGGTGCTGAAGCTCCTCGCCTCGGCCGTCACCATCGGCGCCGGCGGCTCCGCCGGCCGCGAGGGTCCGATCGTACAGGTGGGCGCGGCCCTGGGGTCCACGATGGGCCAGCTCTTCCACGTCTCCACCCACCGGGTGCGTACCCTGGTGGCGTGCGGTGCCGCGGGGGGCATCGCCGCCACCTTCAACGCCCCGATCGCCGGCGCGATCTTCGCCCTGGAAATCGTCCTCGGGTCGTTCACCGTGCGCTACTTCGGTGCGGTGGTGATCAGCTCGGTCTCCGCTTCCATCGTCAGCCGCATCTTCCTCAGCGCACGCCCCGCCTTCGGCGTCCCCGCCTACCCCTTCGAGCACCTCGCCGAGCTGCCCCTGTACGTGCTCCTCGGCCTCCTGGCGGCGGGCGTGGCGGTGCTCTTCATCCGCCTGCTGTACTGGATGGAGGACGTGTTCGACGGTATGGCGCGCATCCCCGCGCCGTTCAAGTACGCCCTCGGCATGGCCCTGTGTGCGGTGATCGCCCTGCCCTTGCCGGGCCAGCCGGTGCTCGGGCCGGGGCTGCACAACATCGGCCAGACGGTCGCGGCCAACTTCCAGCTCTCTCTGGGGATGATGGCCGCCCTGCTCGTGGTCAAGCTGGTGGCCACCAGCCTCACTCTGGGAGCGGGCAACTCGGGCGGGATCTTCGCCCCGTCCCTGTTCATGGGCGCCGCCCTCGGCGGGCTGCTCGGCACCGTCGCCCACGGCCTGTGGCCGGAGGTGGCGGTGAATCCCGGGGCGTACGCCATCGTCGGCATGGCGGCGGTGTTCGCCGGTGCCGCCCGTGCGCCGATCACGGCGGTGCTAATTGTCTTCGAGATGTCCAACGACTACGCCCTCATCTTGCCCCTGATGCTCGCCACGGTGCTCGCCACCTACCTCGCCCAGGCGTGGTCCCGCGAGTCGATCTACACCATGAAGCTCGCCCGCAAGGGGATCCGCCTCCAGGCAGGCTTCGACCTCGACGTCCTCGCCGGGGTGAGCGTCGCCGACGTGATGGACACCGATGTGCACGCGGTCCCCGACAATACGGACCTCGCCACGGTCTCCGATTTTCTTGCCACGACGGGCGCCCACGGTGTCATCGTGCTGGACCACGCCGGGCAATTCTCCGGCATGGTGGCGGCCAGTGACATGGACCGGGCGATCCACCGCAACCTCCCGATGACCACGGAGGTCGGGGCCATCACCCTGCCGCGGGAACGGCTGGTGGTCGCCGCGCCCGAGGAGAGCGCGGCGGAGGTCTTGACCCGCATGGGGATCCGCGGCTTCGACACCTTGCCGGTGGTCGCGGCCGAGGAGCCCAACGAGGTCCTCGGCCTGGCCCGGCGGGAGGACCTGCTGCGCGCGTACGACACGGCGGTCTCCCGTCGCGGCGCCTTGCATCATCAGGCGCGCCACATCCGCCGGCGCCACGGCGAGGCGACCGAGTTCATCGAGGTGGCGCTCGCGACCGGAGATCTCGCGGTTGGGGAGGTGGTGTCGGACATCGCCGCGCACCTGCCGGCGGACGCAATCCTGATCTCCATCCGCCGCGACGGCCGTACCCTGATCCCGCACGGATCCACCCGACTCGCCAGCGGCGACCGGGTTACGGCCTTCACCCGCAGCGAGGACGCCCCGGCGCTGCTCGCCGCCCTGCAGAGCGGGGAGGACAAGAAATGAGCCCGGCCACCTTGGTCCACGAGGGCATCCAGCGCGGGCTATTCTCCGCGACCCAGCTCCGGGTGCACGACGGGCGACGGCTACGCCTCCACCTCGCCGCCGGTCGCCTCGCGGGCCACGGCTCTCCCCCCGCCACCACGGCTACCCACTTCGACCTCGCCTCCCTCACGAAGGGGCTGACGACCGCCGTGTGTGTCGCCCGGCTGGTGGCCGACGGCGAGCTGCGCTGGGAGACGCCGGTGGCCACCCTCCTGCCAACCCTCAAGCGTGGCCGCCACCGGGAGGTGACGGTCGAGCACCTCCTGGCACACACCTCTGGCCTGCCGTGGTGGGTCCCGCTGTTCGAGGGTCTCCCGGATCAACGCCGGGTTGCGGCCGGCGGCGGCCCACCGCCGGCGGTGTGGCGTCCGGCGACGGTGGCGATGGTCGAGGCGATGGAGCTGGAGGCGCGACCCGGCGAGCGGTTCTGCTACTCCGACCTCGGCTACATCCTCCTCGGCGAGGTGATCGAGCGGGCGGCAACCGTGCCGCTGGCCGAATGCGTCGCCGACTGGGTCACGACGCCCCTGGGGGTTGGCGACACCCTGGCGTATCGACCCGGCGTCCCCGGCGCCCCGGGCTGCGAGGAGTGCGCCGCCACCGAGGCGTGCCGGTGGCGGCAGCGCACCCTGCAGGGGGAGGTCCACGACGAGAACGCCTGGGCCATGGGCGGCGTGGCCGGCCACGCCGGCCTGTTCGGTACCGCCGCCGCCGTGGACGCCGTGGTGGAGCGGCTCCTCGCCTGCTATCACGGCGAGGACGACTGGCTGCCCACGGATGTCATCCGCGACCTCTTCGCGGTGCCCGCCGGGGCGCCGCCGGACACCTGGTGTCGCGGCTGGGACCGGCCCAGCCCCGTGGACTCCCAGGCCGGCAGCCGGCTCTCCGCCGCAACCGGCCGCGGCCTCCTCGGCTTCACCGGCTGCTCCGTGTGGCTCGACCTCGCCCACCGCGGCCGCGTGATCCTCCTCACCAACCGCGTCCACGGCGGCCGGGAGGAGCGCGGCTTCAAGACCTTCCGCCCGGAGCTCCACGACCGGGTGTTTGCCCTCCTGAAACACGGCGGCGAGTTTGGCGACGAAGCGACCACGGCGTGACCGCACGAGGAAGGGCTCATCTCATGGGTCTCCACGCGGTCATGCGCCAGCCATGGTATGGGCAGGCGACGGGGTCGGACCCAGGCTCCCTCCCCCCTTGCGGGGGAGGGCCGGGGAGAGAGGGACGGAGGAATTCCCGGCTCCGGGGAAGGTGCCCGGCGGCCGGTTTGTTGGCGACGGCCGCGGCCCGTACCATGCGTCCTCTGCCTGATTCCGAGGAGACCATGAAGCTCATTCAACCCTTCCGTGCCCTGCGTGCCACCTCCGACCACGCCGCACAGGTCGCCGCGCCGCCGTACGACGTCCTCGACAGTGACGAGGCCCGTGCCCTGGGCGCGGACAATACGGCCAGCTTCCTGCACGTCTCCAAACCGGAGATCGATCTCCCGGCGGGCACCGACCCGTACGCCGCCGAGGTGTACGCCAAGGGGCGGGAGAACCTCGACCGTCTGGTGAGGGACGGGCTGCTGCGCCGGGAAGCGGCGCCGTGCCTCTACCTCTACCGCCAGGTGATGGGCGACCACGCCCAGGTCGGTCTGGTGGCGGCGGTGAGCGTCGACGCCTACCTGGCGGACCGCATCAAGAAACACGAGCACACCCGGCCGGCGAAGGAGGACGACCGTCTCCGTCACTGCCGCGCCCTGAACGCCCACTCCGGGCCGGTCTTCCTCACCTACCGCCACGACGCCGCCATCGACGCCCTGGTGGCCGCCATGACCAGCACGCCACCGACCATCGACCTCACCGCCGCGGACGGCGTGCGCCACACGTTATGGGTGGTGGAGTCGCCCGCGGCCATTGACGGCCTGGTCGCGGCCTTCGAGGCCCTGCCCGCCCTGTACGTGGCGGACGGCCACCACCGCTCCGCCGCCGCCGTGCGCCTGTGCCAGGAGCGCCGGGCGGCGAATCCCGAGTTTACGGGCGAGGAGCCGTTCAACCGGTTCCTCGGCGTCCTGTTCCCCGACGATCAGATGCAGATCCTCCCTTACCACCGGGTGATCAGCGACTTCGGAGACCCGTCGCCGGGGGAGTTCCTCGCCGGCCTGCGAGACCGGTTCGGGGTGAGCCCGAGCCGCGTGCCGGTGCAGCCGGAGGAGCCGGGGGTCTTCGGCCTCTACGTCGGCGGCGGCTGGCTGCGCCTGGCCCTCGATCCGGCGCGGATCCCGGCGGACGATCCCGTCGGCCGGCTGGACGTGAGCCTGCTCGCCGACAATTGCCTCGCGCCCCTGCTCGGCATCCACGACCCGCGCACCGACCCGCGCATTGACTTCGTCGGCGGCATCCGCGGCCTCGCCGAGCTGGAGCGGCTGGTGGACAGCGGCCGGTTCGTCGCCGCCTTCGCTCTCCACCCGACGCGCCTCGACGACCTGTTCGCGGTAGCCGACAGCGGGCAGGTGATGCCGCCCAAGTCGACCTGGTTCGAGCCCAAGCTCAGGGACGGCCTGGTGATCCTGCCCCTAGACTAATACGCATTCCACGCCGGGACTTGTCGCGGCCACGGCGCGGTTCGCGGCACCCGGCCTCCTGGCGGAATGACCCCGGGGCAGCGGATCAGCGGGTCGGTGCGGCGGCCTCCTGGTCAGCGGCGCCATCGAATCGGCACTGGGACCAGGGATGCCTGGCACAGATGGCGGTGATCACCGCCATGTTCACCACGTCCTCCGGGGTGGGATCGATCTGCAGCACGTTCACCGGATACGGCATGCCGGCCAGGATCGGGCCGATCGGCTCCGCGTCCGCGAGTTGGGAGAGGAGCTTGTAGGCTGCATTGCCGGCATCGAGGTTGGGGAAGATAAGGAGGTTGGGATTCTCGGTGAGGGGCGAGAAGGGGAAGTTGTTGTGCCGCTTCACCCAGTACACCGCCGTGTCGGCCTGCATCTCGCCGTCGGCGACGATGTCCGGCCGGGCGGCCCGGAACATATCGGCGGCACGTCGCACCTTCTCGGTCTGCGGGTGACGGACGGAGCCGAAGTCGGAGAACGATATGAAGGCCACGCGCGGGCTGATCAACAGGGACTCCATCAGGCTCGTCGTCGCGCAGGCGATCTCGGCGAGTTGCTCGGCGCTGGGGTCGATGTGCAGGGTGGTGTCCGCCAGGAACAGGACGCGGTTCTTGAACACCAGGCAGTAGACCCCCGCGATCCGGTGCGGCCGTTCCTCGGGCGGCAGGATGGAGAGGATCGGTCCGATCACCTCCTGGTAGTGCTGGGTCGCGCCGGTGACCATCCCATCGGCAATCCCCTGGCGTACCATCATCATGCCGTAGAGGTTGCGGTTGCGCCGTAGCCGCCGCTCCGCCCCGCTACGCGTGAGGCCGCGCCGCTGGTTGAGGGCGTAGATGAGATCGGCGAACGCGTGCCGCTCGGGGGCGTGGCGCGGATCTACGATGGTGGCGCCCGGGAGATCGAAACCGTGCTGCTCGATCTGTTCCTGAATCTTCTCCTCGTTGCCCAGGAGGACCGGCTCGCAGATCCCTTCCTCGCGCACGATCTGGCAGGCGCGCAGGATCGCCGGGTCCTCGCCTTCGGGAAACACCAGGCGCGTATCGCCATTCCCCTGCGCGTGGCGGATCAGCGAACGCCGAAGCTCGCGCGCCGGGCCGAGGATCCGCTCCAGCCGGTCGCGATACGCGTCCATTTCCTCGATCTCGCTCCGCGCCACCCCGGTCTCCATCGCCGCTCGGGCCACGGCGGGCGCGACCTTGAGGAGAACCCGGGTATCGAAGGGCGTCGGGATGAGGTAGTCGGGACCGAAGACGAACTCCCTCCCGGGATAGGCGCGCAGCACCTCACCGGTTACCTCCTCCTTGGCGAGAGCGGCGAGTGCATAGACCGCGGCGTGCTTCATCTCCTCGTTGATGGTCGTGGCGCGGACGTCCAGGGCGCCACGGAAGATGTACGGGAAGCCCAGGACGTTGTTCACCTGGTTCGGATGGTCCGAGCGACCGGTGGCGACGATCGCCTCCGGGCAGCAGCGCTTGATGTCCGCGTAGGGCATCTCCGGGTCGGGATTCGCGAGGGCGAAGATGATCGGCCGCTCCGCCATCGAGCGCACCGCCTCCTCGGAGAGGATGTTCGCGACCGAGACACCGACGAAGGCATCCGCGCCGGCCAGCGCCTCGTCCATCGTGGTATACGGCAAATCGCGCGCGAACCGCGCCTTGTATGGATTCAGACGCTCCAGCCGGGCCGTGGTAAGTGGCCCCTTGGAGTCACACACCACCATGTTCTCTTGGCGCACGCCGAGGCTCATGAGGAGGTTGGCCGTGGCGATGGCCGCCGCCCCGGCGCCCGAGAAGACCACCGTCGTGTCCGCGATGGCACGCCCGGTGAGCTCCAGGGCGTTGAGGAAGGCGGCGGCGGCGATGATCGCGGTGCCGTGCTGATCGTCGTGGAAGACGGGAATCGACAGCTCCTCGCGGAGTCGCTCCTCGATGTAGAAACAGTCGGGCGCCTTGATGTCTTCCAGATTGATGCCGCCAAAGGTCGGCTCCAACGCCTTTACCGCCTGAACGATCGCCTCGGGCTCCGAGAGATTGAGCTCGATGTCGAAGACGTCGATGTCCGCGAAGCGCTTGAACAGGACCCCCTTGCCCTCCATCACCGGCTTACCCGCCAGGGCACCGATGTTGCCCAGGCCAAGCACAGCCGTGCCGTTGGTGACCACCGCCACCAAGTTGGCCCGCGCGGTGTAGTTGAAGGACTGGTCCGGGTCCTTTTCGATCTCCAGGCACGGCACCGCCACTCCTGGCGTGTAGGCAAGGGAGAGATCGCGCTGCGTGGAGCACGGCTTTGTAGGGCGAACCTCGATCTTGCCGTGGCGACCATCGCGGTGGTACGCGAGGGCATCCTCCCCGGATCGCGGCGCAGGTTCGGGAGAATGGGAAGAGAGCGGAGTATTCGGCGTGGGCTCGGCCATGGGTTCTCTCCGGAGCGATCTGGTCAGCACCGACCGTGTGCGGTGCAAATGACCGCAAGGGGAGAGTGCTGATGAGATGCCATTCTGCCCCACGCCAGGGGGCGTGACCAGCAGCGTCGGCACCACCGGGTGTGGGGTTTTCTGAAGATCGTGCACGGGGCAGAGTGACAGGCGAAGCGGCTTTGCCATGAACCGACCCGCCATAGTCCTCATCGACCGCGCGACCCTCGACCGGGGCGACATCGATCTGTCGCCAATCGCCGAGCTGGGCGCACTCACCACCTTCGCCGCCACCACCGCGGAGGAGGTGGCGGAGCGGATCGCCGGCGCCCACGTGGTAGTGACCAACAAGGTGCCGCTCGGCGCTGTCGAGCTCGCCGGAGCGTCCAGCCTGGGGCTCATCGCAGTGGCCGCCACCGGCGTCAACAACGTCGACGTGGATGCCGCCAAGGCCGCGGGAGTGGCGGTGGCCAACGTCGCCGGTTACTCGACCGCGGCGGTGGTGCAACACACCATCGGCGCCCTCCTGGCCCTCGCCCTGCATCTGCGGGAGTACGACCAGGCGGCACGTGGCGGCCAGTGGCAAGCGGCCAGCCAGTTCAACCTCCTCGACTGGCCGATCGTCGAGGTCGCCGGCAAGACCCTCGGTATCGTTGGCTACGGCACCATCGGCCGCGGCGTCGCCCACGTGGCGCGAGCGCTGGGGATGAAGGTCCTGGTGGCGGCGAGCCGCCCGCGGGTCGCCTATCCGGTGGGCGAGCGCCTGCCGCTCGCGACGGTGCTAGCCACCGCAGACGTGGTGACGGTGCATACGGCCCTGAGCCGCGACACCGCCAATCTGATCGACCACGAGGCGATTGCACGCATGAAGCCGGGCGCGTGGCTGCTCAACATGGCGCGCGGCGGCGTGGTGAACGAGGTGGCGGTGGCCGACGCCCTGCGCAGCGCCCACCTGGGCGGCGCGGCCTTCGATGTCCTTTCTCAAGAACCCCCCGCCGGCGGCAACCCCCTCCTCGATGCGGACCTACCGAACCTCATCCTCACCCCCCACACCGCCTGGGCCAGCCACGAGGCCCGCCAACGGCTCATCGCCGAGCTGGCGGCCAACATCCGCGCCTTTCTTGCCGGTGTCGCGCGCAATCGCGTGATCTGACGGGGAGTTACCGCAGGAAAACCGCTACCCGGCGGTGCCCTGCGAAGCCTCCTCCTCCCCCGATCCCGACGACAACGCTCCCCCTTTCTCAAAGTGAGACAGGCGCCGAGCGACGACGCCTTCCCGGTGTCCCGAATTGAGACGGGATCCGGGCCGACGGTGAGCCACCACGCTGGGGATTATGCACAACTATATGTTTTTAAGGACTCTACGTTACATGACCCCGTGGCTCGTGGCCCTTGGCACAGTTCATGCGTTGGGCTGGCTGCAATCGGGCCACGGGTCTGAATGAGAGCGACGCCCACGGCTGCCCCCGCCACCCGCATCGGAACGTTCCACGCCTATGAACCGTGTGCACTTCCTCGCCCTGCTGGTCGTCGCCATCGTGGTCAACGTGTGGCTGAGCCTCGGGGCTGAGGCGGTTGGTTGGTCCAGCACCGGAGTGCTGGTCAACGAGGTCTCGACCACGACCTCGTTCTTCCAGTACGCGATCAACGGGGTGCTGGTGGTATGGGGCATGGTCCTGGCGTGGGGCAAGGGCGGCCTGGGCCAGCGGCGCATCCTCCTGCTGGGCAGCGACGCCGATGCCGTGGCCCTCTTCAACGCGGTCCGCAAACATGGCCGCCGCCGCTTCCAGGTGGCCGGCTTCTTCGATCCGACGGCGCATTCGAGCCACCAGCTCGACCTACCGGTCTGGGGTCAGGGACTGACCCTGACGGAGGTGGTGCGGCAACAGCGGGTCAGGCAGGTAGTGGTGACCCGGCCCTGTGCCCACTCGGCCCTACCCATGGATGAGCTCCTCGGCTGCCGGGTGTACGGCACCCAGATCGTCGACTTCCATGAGTTCCACGAGACGCTACACCGCAGACTGCCGCTCACCGGGCTCCTCGCCTGCCATCTGGTCTTCGCGAACGGTTTCCAGACAGGGTGGACGACACGGCACGCGAAGCGTGCCTGGGAGCTGCTTTTCACCGCCATCGCACTCCCCCTCTGCCTGCCGCTGTTCGCCTTGGTGGCGCTCCTCATCAAGCTGGAGTCACGGGGGCCGGTGTTCTATCGCCAGGAACGGCTGGGCATCCACGGTCGACCCTATACGGTGTGGAAGTTCCGCTCCATGTACGCCGACGCCGAGAAGGACGGCCCGCGCCTGGCCACGGAGGATGACGAGCGGATCACCCGCGTGGGTTACTGGCTCCGCCGCCTGCGCATCGACGAGCTACCCCAGCTGTTCAACGTGCTGGCGGGCCACATGAGCCTCATCGGCCCTCGACCGGAGCGCCCCTGCTTCGCCCACGAGCTCGAGAATGAGATCCCATTTTACGCCTACCGGACCGCGGTCAAGCCCGGCATCACCGGGTGGGCGCAGGTGAACGCCGACTACGCGATGACCGTCGATGAGCACCGCGAGAAGCTGGAGTACGACCTGTACTACATCAAGAACCTCGGCTTATGGCTCGACCTGAGGATCCTGGTGGCCACGATCGGCGTGGTGCTCTGCGGCCGGGGTAGGTAGGCAGCACTAGCGCCGGGCGGTACGCGGATCACGGAGCCGCAACACCCGCTCCCGTACCCACGCCGGCGCGTGACGCATGACCGCGACGAACAGCGCCGCCGGCCACGGGAAGCGAACGATCCGACGTCGCTGTACGACCGCCCGCACGATGCGCCGGGCCGCGTCATCGGCGTCGATGGCCAGCGGCAACCGGCCGAACGGGGCCGTCATCTCCGTATAGACCCAGCCCGGCTCCACCGTGAGAACGTGGATCCCGCGGCCGCGACACGCCACCCGCATCCCCTCCAGAAAGGCGGACAGCGCAGCCTTCGAGGCACAGTAGCTCGGCGAGCGCGGGGAACCGAAGTGGGCGGCGAGGCTGGAGATCCCGACCACCGACCCATGGGCCGTGGTGATCGCCGGTAGACACGGTCCGAGCCAGTAGAGTGCGCCCATCAGATTCGTTTCGATCACCCGCGTGGCGCCGTCCACGTCGAAGGCGGCGAAGTCGGTCATCGCCCCGACCCCGGCGTTGAGGACCAGGAGATCCAGGCGACCCCACCGCTCCAGGGAGGTGGCGGCGGCGGCCTCCACCGCCGGGCGATCTCTCACGTCACACTCGACGGCGAGCGCGTTCTCGCGCCCCCCGAGCTCTTCCACAAGCCGGTGCAGCCGCTCGCTGCGCCGCGCCACCAGGGCGAGGCCGTAGCCCGCGTCGGCGAGCTGCCGCGCCACGGCCGCGCCGATCCCCGACGAGGCCCCGGTGATCAGGGCGACGCGACGTTCCGCCCGAGGGCCGCCGAGCCCTGCGACCGGACCCATCACGGCGCTCCTTCCGGGAAGGCGACCACCGAGGCCACGTCCGCGGCACCGGTGACGAGCATCGCCAGCCGGTCCACACCGAGGGCGATCCCCACGCACGGTGGCAGACCCGACTCCAGGGCGGCCATGAACCCCTCGTCGATCGGGTAGACCTCGGCGGCGAGGGACCGGCGTTGCTCCTGCCACGCCTGGAAACGACGGCGTTGCTCCACCGCGTCGGTCAGCTCGTCGAAGGCGTTCGCCAGCTCGACGCCGGCGACGTACAGCTCGAAACGCTCCGCCACCGGCCAGCCGGGCTCCTCCCGCACCCGTGCCAGGGCCGCCTGCGATGCCGGAAACTCGGTGACGAAGCACGGCCGCGCCAGACCGAGCTGTGGCTCGACCCGATCCACGAACACACGGGTGAGGAGGGTGTCGCGGTCGTCATCCTCGGCCGTGTGCAGACCGAGGCGTTCAATCTCGGCGCGCAGCGGCGCGACGCCCGCCGCCGCGGGGAAGTCCACCGGGTCGATCCCGGCATATCTCTGTAGCGCCCCTCGGTAGGTGAGGCGTGCGAAGGGAGCGGCGATGGACTGATCGCGCAGGCACACCGCGCCGGGCCCTGCGTGCGGCTCGATGGTCGCGGAGAGATGACGCAGCAGTCCCTCGCAGTCGTTCATGAGTGCGGCGAGGTCGCTCCCGGTCCGGTACCACTCGAGAAGGGTGAACTCCGGCAGGTGGTGGCGACCGCTCTCCCCGCGGCGAAAGACCCGCCCCATCTCGTAGATGCGCTCGTAACCCGCCGCCAACAGCCGCTTGAGATGGAGCTCGGGACTGGTCGGGAGGTAGCGAGGCGGCTCCCCCACCACGGTGAACGCGACCAGGTGGGGCTCCAGGCCGGGGCATGCGACCAACCTGGGGGTCTCCACCTCCAGGAAGCCGCGACCGTCGAAGAAGGCGCGGATCTCCCGCAGGACCGCCGCGCGGGCGACCAGGAAGGGACGCCGGTCATGCAACGCTTCCGGGCTATCCATGACCCACCGCGAACAAGAGCCGTCGCCGGTCCACGCCGCCGGCGGAAATCCTAGTGTCTCTCGCAAAGCCGCCAAGCGCGCAAGGCCTCATTTCCGCTGCATTTTCTCTCGATCCCTTGGCGTTGTTGGCGTCTTCGCGAGCGGCGACGACGGAAAGAGACCCGCGGCCGGTCGTACACGCCGTCGCGAAGATACGCCACGAGATGTTCGGCACGGAGGACGAAGTACACCTCTTCACAACTACGGTCTCGATCAGCGCCACACCGCAGGTGTGTACGCGATGTCGGCGCACGCAGCTCATCCCGCGTGAACCCCTATGGCCTTCTCCACCGGCAAGAGGAGGAGACCTAGCCTACTTGGCGCGCTCCAGGTATTGCCCCGTGCGCGTGTCCACCTTGATCTTCTCGCCCTGCTCCACGAACAGCGGCACCTGCACGACGGCGCCGGTCTCCAGGGTGGCGGGCTTCGTGGCGCCTGTAGCGGTGTTGCCCTTCACCCCGGGGTCCGCCTGGGTGACCTCCAGGACCACGAAGTTGGGCACCTCCACGGAGATCGCCTGGTTGTTGTAGAACAAGATGTCGCACTCCATCTGCTCCAGGAGCCAGAGGTGCGCGTCCCCGAGGTTGTCCTTGCGGATGAACACCTGCTCGTAGGAGGTGGTGTTCATGAAGTGGTAATCGCCGTCCTGCTCGTAGAGGAACTGCATGCGCACCTCTTGCAGGTCGGCCTTACCGATCGATTCGCCCGACTTCCAGGTGCGCTCGAGGACCGCACCCGTGGCGAGGTTCTTCAGCTTGCAACGGGTGAAGGCATTGCCCTTGCCGGGTTTCACGAACTGGGCGTCGACGACGATGTAGGGCGAGCCGTCGATCTCGACCTTCAAGCCCTTGCGCAAATCACTGGTGGTGTACATGGTGGGTTCCTTCGAGAGATTGTGCCCGAGCCCATCCCCGTGCGCCGGTCGCACACCGCATCCTGTCGGTATGGCATAAGGAGTCGCGCAGGGTGCCGGAGTCGCCGGCCGGCTCGCAAGCGCTGGTGAGTGCTTGGCGTGCGCCGCTGATGGCCGGGCCACCGTGCGGCCGCCCAGATCGAGGGAACACCTTGTACGACAGCGACCACGACCGGGCCGCCGCGAGCGGCGCCGACGACCACGATGAGCGGTCCGGGGATTTTGCCGGCCGCGCCGACGTGGTCCACGCCCTGGCCCTCGATCCCGATCCGGACGCACCGTGGCAACAAGCGGCGCGCCTGTTTCCCGTGCGCTGGCCGCAAAGCTACCTCGCGTTGGCGGAGAGCCAGGGACCCGACGGGCCGGTATGGCGCATGGGCCGTCCGGAGCCCGCGGAGCTCGCCGTCGACCCGGGTGATCTGGCAGACCCGGTAGGCGAGGGCGAGCGCTCGCCGGTTCCGTTCGTGATCCGCAAGCACGCCGACCGGGCCGTGTTGCTCGTCACCGGTCGCTGTCACTTCTACTGCCGGTTCTGCTTTCGACGCGGCACCCCCGCGGGGCGTGAGCCGAACGCCGCAGACCTGACCCGAGCGATCACCTACCTCTCGGCGGAGACGGCGCTGCGCGAGGTGATCCTCTCGGGCGGAGATCCGCTGGTCTGGTCCGATGGACGGCTCGCCGCGCTAGTACGTCGCGTCGCCGCGCTACCACACCTGACCCACCTGCGGGTCCATACCCGCGCGCCGGTGCACTACCCAGAGAGGATCACGTCGAGCTTGACGACCTCCCTGGCGTCGCGCCTCTCCCTGCGCATCGTCACCCACTTCAATCACCCATCGGAGGTCGGCACCGCCAGCCGGCGCGCCGTCGAACTCCTCACCCGCCGCGGCATCCGGCTCCTCAACCAGACGGTTCTCCTGGCCGGCGTGAACGACGACCCCGGGATCCTCGCTACGCTGTGCCGCGACCTGAGCAGGCTCGGTGTACGCCCCTACTACCTCCACCATCCGGATCGGGCGCCGGGAAATGCCGCGTTCCGCCTGTCGATCGCCCGCGGCCGGCGGATCTTCGCCGAGATGCGCCGCCGCCTGCCGGCCTCAGACCTCCCGGCGTACGTGATCGACCTACCCACGGGCCACGGCAAGGTGCCAGTGGAGGAGCTACGCCCCCTAGACGGCGGGAGGTACCAGTGGGACGATGGGCTAGAAACCGTGGTGATCGAGGAGATTCCGCAAACAGCGTCAGCCGCATTGCCGGCCGGACGATAAGGGGAAGACGGCGGTGACACGCCCGTCCGGGGTCGACGACCCGCCGATGCGAAATTCGGGCGGCCTTCGACGGAAAGACGGAAAGCGATATGGGTATACGACTGCACGCATCACCTCCCCTCTCCGGGGCACGTGGCCCGGCACCGGTGATCGATCGCCCACTTCCCGTCCACCGACATCGATGGGGTGCGGCGCTGCTGGTGGCCCTATGCGTGACGCTTCCGGCATGCAACACCCTGCCGGACCCCTACCTCGACCCGGAAGGCCGGGAGACGATTCACACCGTGACCGAAACGATCCCTGGCCAGTGGCATGTGCTGGTGCGGGTCAACTACTTCTCGTCGGAGGAGGCGGCGGAGCGCCTGCTCCACGAGCGGGTATCGGACCTGTGCCCGGACGGCGACCTCGTGATCGAGAACCTGCACGTCGCCGGTGTACCGCGCATCGCCACCGCCGACGTCCATTGCGCGGGCACCGAAGCGCCGGATACCGAGGCCGCGGACGCGATGGAGACGCCCGCTGCCGAGGCACCGACCGCCGAGGCGAGCACGGACGAGGGCGTCGTCGTACCCAACGCCCCGTGATACCCAGCGCAGGCAGGCTAGCCGCCTGGCCGAGCCGCCCGGGACGCGCCCGTCAGCGCCGCATCCGGGTCAGGACGTGCAGCTTGGCGAGGCACCCCATCACCATCAGGGCGATCCCCGCCGTGAATAGGGGCATGAGCTGCACGCCGCCGAAGTAAAAGCCGCCGCCGATGCGCACCAGCCCGCTGCCCAGGCAGACGAGTATTCCCAGGACACCCGCCACGTTTCCTGCCAAATCGATGATTCGGTCCATGTCTCTCTCCCGGGCGTCGGCCCGCGTTCACTAAGAACTACTCCGGCAGCAGGTCGCGCAACTGATGCAAGACCACGGAGAACATCACCGCGTCGGCGCGGTCGCTGGCCACCAAGGCGGCGAGCCGCTCACGGTAGGCGCGCAGTGGCTCGCTACGCTCGGCGAAGAATGCGTTCACCGCCTCGGCGACCGTGTGGCGCTGGCTGTGCCGGCGCAGCGCTGCGGTGACGAGGCGATACCGTAGCCGCGACACCTGCTCCAGGAGGTCGTGGCGCGCCTGCTCCTGCCACTCTCCATCCACGACGAGACCGGCGAGGCGGCTGCGCAGCTCATCGAGGCACAGGGCATCGCCGACCACCACCAGGCACTGACCGATGGCCACGAATGGCGTCCCCATCTCCTGATGCAGATCGATGACCTCGAAGATCCCACGTAACCTCGGCAGGCGGGCGGCGTGCTGGGCAAGAGGCGCCGGAACCCCTTGCTGACGCAAGGCGGCCACCTCCTTCGTGTGATCGTCACCCGCGAAGCTCGCCTCGAAGGCGCGAACGTGGCGACGATAGTGGGAGATGTCCGCGAACGATGGACGCTCCTCGGGCGAACGGTGAAGGAGACGCTGGGTGAGGTGGCCGAGGAGCTCTTCCTGACGCAGGGCGAGGTCGTACTGCACCGCGGCCTCCATCTTGTTGTCCAGCTTGGCCAGCCAGTCGCGATAGCTGTCGGCATCGACGATGCGCTCCGCCACCAGGTAAGCGTAGGCGATCTCCCACGGCGGCGCTCCGGACTCCTCCTCCATCTCCGAGAAAAAGGTGATCCCCGCCTGGTTGACGATCTTGTTCACCATGACGGTGGCGACGATCTCCGCCCGCAGGGGGTGGCGCTCCAGCAGCTCCCCGAAACGACGCACGAACACCCGGGGGAAGTAGGCACGTAGGTACTCCCCGGCCCCCGGCAGGTCGACCAGCGGGGAACCGGTGAGCGCCGCCTGGAGGCGCATCTTCTCGTAGCCCAGCAGGGTACAGAGGGTCGGCCGCAGCAGGCCGCCGTGGGCCTTCACCGCCCCATCCAGCGCCTCGTCGACCGGGACCTGCTCCTCCTCCGCCGCCAGCACCCCGTCCGCCACCCGCCTCTCGATCAACGAGACGAACGGCGCGGCGGACTCCCGGCCGCGACGCTGATCGAGGGAGACGCAGGCGCTCTGGTGGTAGTTGTCCGCCAGGCACAGCTCCGCCACCTCTTCGGTGACCTGGACCAGCAACCGGTCACGCGCCTTGCTGTCCTTGAGACGGCCCTCCTCCATGGCCACCTGGCACAGGAGCTTCAGGTTGACCTCATGGTCCGACATATCGACGCCGGCGGAGTTATCGACCGCATCGGTGTTGATGCGGCCACCGTGCGCGGCGTACTCGAGCCGGCCGAGCTGGGTTATGCCGAGGTTGCCGCCCTCGCAGACCACCCGTGCGCGCACCGCGCTGGCGTCGACCCGGACCCGATCGTTGGCCTTGTCGCCGACATCCACGTGGCGCTCGGTAGAGGCCTTGATGTAGGTGCCGATGCCGCCGTTGTACAGCAGGTCCACCTCCATGGTCAGGGCGAGACGGATGAGCTCCTCGCCGCTCACCGTGGCACGCTTGGCGCCGAGCATGTCACGCACGTTCGGCGCCAGCTCGATCGCCTTGCCGGCACGCTCGAAGACACCCCCACCGTTGCTGATCAAGGAGGTGTCGTAGTCACGCCACGTCGAACCGGCCAGGCGGAAGAGGCGCTCGCGCTCCTTGTAGGAGCGCGCGGGGTCCGGGTCCGGGTCGACAAAGATGTGCCGGTGGTTGAAGGCCACCTGCAACCGGATATGGCGTGACAGCAGCATCCCGTTGCCGAACACGTCGCCGGCCATGTCACCGATGCCGACCACGGTGAACGGCTCGTTCTGGATATCGTGGTCGAGCTCGCGGAAGTGGCGTTTCACGCACTCCCAGGCGCCGCGCGCGGTGATCGCCTCCTTCTTGTGGTCGTATCCCTTGGCGCCACCCGAGGCGAAGGCGTCACCGAGCCAGAAGCCGAGACGATCCGCCACCTCGTTCGCCGCATCCGACAGGTGCGCCGTGCCCTTGTCCGCCGCCACCACCAGATAGGGATCGTCGCCGTCGTGGATCACCACGCCCGGAGGGTGGACGACGCGGCCGGCCACGACGTTGTCGGTGAGCCCGAGCAGGCCGGCGACGAAGGTCTGGTACTGGGCCCGCAGGTGGGACATCTGCTCGTCGCGGCTGGCGAACGAGGTGCGCCGCAGGACGAAGCCACCCTTGGAGCCGACCGGCACGATCACGCTGTTCTTCACCATCTGCGCCTTCATCAATCCGAGGACCTCGGTACGGAAGTCGTCCGGTCGGTCGGACCAGCGCAGCCCTCCACGCGCCACCCGGCCGCCACGCAGGTGGATCCCCTCCATGCCCCGGGCGTGGACGAAAATCTCCACCAGGGGCCGCGGCTCGGGCATCTTGTCGATGGCCTGCGAATCGATCTTCAGGGCGAGGTAGTGGTCCCGCGCGGAGGTGAAGTAATTGGTACGCACCGTCGCCGCGGCGACGTTGAACAGGCCGCGTAGGATCTCGTCGTCCGCCAGGCCGGTCACCTCCGCCAGGCGGTCCGCGAAGCGACTCGCCGCCTGCTCCATGGCCTCGTCCCGATCGCCGGCAAGGTCCGGGTCGAAGCGCGCGGAGAAGTAGTCGTGCAGGGCGGCGATCGCCGCCGGGTAGGTCAGCACCGTGCGCAGGATGCCGGTCTCCATCAGGCTCTGGTTCACCTGCAGCAGGTAGCCACGCAGGGTGCGGAACAATCGCACCGCACTGGGAGAGAGGCCGGCGTGGAGGATGAGGGCGTTGGATGGCTCGTCCTGCATCTCCCCGCGCAGGACCGCGGCGAGGGCCTCGCACAGGGGGTTCTGGCAGGTACGTACGGCCTCCAGGTGCTCTTCGGGCCCACCGAGGGTAACCACGTGCACCGCGGGCTTGCTCGGTGCCCGCGTGAGGCGCGCCATGATCTCGTCGCTCGCCGCCAGCCCCAGGTGGCGCAGCATCGGTATCAGGGCCATGAGATCCAGCGGCGCCGCGGCGAGGATCCGGAGTTGCAGCTCGCCCCGGTCATTATCGATGCAGTAGGGAATCGGACCGGTGCCCTCGGCGAGGCGTTCCAGATGCTCCACTTCCACCAGCGCCACCCGCGGGTCGGTGCACTCCTTGTAGACCACCGGCAGGCGCGGCCCGTAGCGGTGCAGCAGGACGAAGGCGGGATGCTCACCGTAGCGTTCCACCAGCAGGCGCAGGAACTCATCCTCCCACTCGGTGAGGGCATCGCGGATGCGCTCGTGCAGGACGGCGGCGGGCGGTGGAGAGCCACCGTTCGCCGGAAGATAGAAGACCAGCACCCCAACCGCGTCACCCAGCCCCTCGACCCGGTCGAGGACCGGGTGTCCGAATGCCTCCGCCACCACGCCGGCGATGGTCCAGGCGGTGTCCTCGCCGAATCGGGTGCGCGGCAGGCCGACGGTCACGGCCCAGTACGCGTCGCCCTTGCCCAGTCGGTAACCGACGCTGAGCCCTTCGTCCCCCTGCACCGAGAGGACCTCGTCGAAGCGTTGGATGAGGTCCGCAACCGGGCTGTAAAGGAGCTCGCGCTTGGGGAAGTAGTTGAACAGGGTCTCGATCTCGCGCCGCTGGTAGCGGCCTCCAGTGCGGCCCCGCGCCTCCTGGATCGCCGCGAGCTTGGCGCGCAGGAAGGGCACACCGGAGCTGCGCTTCAGGAGCCCGCCGCGCGACAAGCGGCCCACCAGGCAATGGCGCCGTCGTTTCCCACCGCGCGAGCGGGTCTCGAGCATCAGGCACTCGACCGGCTCGTTGTGGTAGGCCACGCGGGTGCCCGCGGGACTGAAGTCGATCGCCAGCGCCGAGCGCATCGAGGCGACGCAGTCGGCCACCTCCTCACCCAGACCCGGCAACAATCGCTCTAGCACCCGCTGGTCACGGAACATGCCGAGGCTGCTGCCACGCACCGGCCGGCACGGCTTGTCACGGCCGTCCGCCTCGAACGCCTGGTAGCCGAGAAAGATGAAGTGGTCGTCCGCCAGCCACTCGGCAAAGGCGGCCACCTCCTGGTCACCGTTCCCCGCCTGCAGATCCCTGGCCAGGGCCACCAGGCGGGTGTTGAAACGCGCAAAATCATCGATCGACAGCATCACCCCGCGCAGCAACCACGCGACATCCATCCGGAGCTCGGCCAGCCTGTCGGGGTGCACGACCTTGTCGATCTGCAGGTAGATGAGCTGCTCCGGTCCGGTCTTCTGTTCAAGGACCGGATGGAGGCTGAGAAAGATGTGGATTCCGCGCTTGCGCAGGAAGTTGCGTACTGCCTCGAAGATGAACGGCGAGTCCTGACAGCGGATCACCACCGTCGTGGTGGAGGTGTCCAGGGGCGCGCCGCAACACTCCTCCAGGTTGGCCACCCCCAGGTCCCAGCCAGCCGGCAGGATCTTGACCAGGTCCTCCTCCGGGACAGACCGCGCGAGGAAACGCTTGGCGGTGCGCACAATCGCGCCCCACTCCTCCACCGAGAGGTCCGCGGCGTGCGCCGAGACCGCGCCGAACAGCGCCTCCGCGATCCGCTCGAGCCCTCGGTGCTCCTTCTTCGGGGTATTACCGCGCAACCACGTCAGGACCTGACTCTTACGGCGTACGGTGCGCCGTTGCGCCAGGGATGTCTGCGTCGACAGGGTGGGCGGCATCGTGACTCCGGAGGTGCGGCGAAGTCGCTGTGGGCCGATCACCGACCTCGCCCGTCAGGACGGAACATGCGGCAACCGATCGGTGGTCGCAAGGGCACCCTGAGGTCCAGGCACCCGTTTCCCCTTGGGATAGCCCGCCACCATCGGCACCATAGCGCGGCGGATTGGCGTCCACATGACGACGACACGACGGATCTACATCGGTGACGTACAAGGGTGTCGCGAGGAGCTCGCGCGGCTATTGGAGGCGTGCGCCTTCACGCCGGCCAACGACCACCTGTGCCTGGTGGGCGACCTGGTGAACAAGGGACCGGACTCGGACGGGGTGGTAGGCATGGCGCGCGAGCTCGACGCCACCGTGGTCCTCGGCAACCACGACCTGTGGTGGATCCGCAAGCGCCGCGGTGACGATGAGCTGCGCGACTGGCTGGCCCGCCGGCCTTTCATCGCCACCTGGGACGACGTGATCATGGTCCACGCCGGTCTCCATCCGGCCTGGGACGACGCGGCGATCGAGCGCCTGCGCCACGACCTCACCCCGCCCCTGGACCTCGCTGCGCCGCTCGCCCCCGAGATGGAGTGGCTGGTCACGGTCCGCTATTGCGACGGCGATGGCAATCGCCCGAAACGCGACTGGCCGCCGCCGAAGCCGCCGTTCGTGCCGTGGGACAAGCTCTACGGCGGCAGCCGTACCGTGGTCTTCGGTCACTGGGCGCGGCGCGGCCTGGTCGTCGCGCCGCGGGTACGAGGCCTCGACACGGGCTGCGTGTACGGCGGCAAGCTCACCGCCTGGATCGCGGAGGAGGACCGCATCGTGCAGGTGGACGCCGCACGCGCCTACCGGCCGGTGAAGTGATCGCCCGCGGCCTGCCCCGCCTGCACGCACGCCGGCACCACGCTACGCTTGGCGCGAGCCGGAGAAACTTGGATTGTCCTAGAGAGGAGACGACATCATGGCGGCGCCGGAGCTGAACGCCGTGGTCGCGCAACGCATCGAGGTGGCGCCCGGATTGATCGTCCTGCGGGTGGTCCCCGACGGCTGGGAGCTGCCGCCGTTCGAGCCTGGCCAGTTCGCGGTCCTCGCCCTGCCGGGCAGCGCGCCGCGCTACCCCATGAGCGATCCGGAGGAGGTGCAACGCAAGCCCGATGTCCTGATCCGCCGCTCCTATTCCATCGCCTCCTCGTCGCTGGCCACGGAGTATCTGGAGTTCTACATCACTCTCGTGCGCTCCGGCGCCCTCACCCCGCGGCTCTTCGCCCTGCAAGTGGGGAACCGCCTGTGGATGTCAACGAGGAGCTCCGGCCTGTTCACTCTCGACAAGGTGCCCGCCGATCGCCACGTGGCGCTGATCGCCACCGGCACCGGGCTGGCCCCCTACATGAGCATGCTCCGCACCTTCCTCACCGGTGACACGGAGCGGCGCTTCGCCGTGCTCCACGGCGCGCGCCACTCGTGGGACCTGGGCTACCGCTCCGAGCTCTCCACCCTGCGCCGCGTGTGCCCCAACTTCACCTATCTGCCGATCATCAGCCGGCCTGCGGAGGAGCTGGTGGAATGGCGTGGCGCCGAAGGCCACGTCCAGGACCTGTGGGAGGCCGGCGACCTGGAGGCGGCGTGGGGCCTTCGTCCCACCCCGGAGACCACCCACATCTTCCTGTGCGGCAACCCGGCGATGATCGAGTCGATGTCCGAGAGGCTCGCAGTCGAGGGATTCCGCGAGCACTCCAAGAAGCAGCCCGGCCAGGTCCACGTGGAGCGGTACTGGTAGGAGCAGCATGGCTCGATCGCACGCCGTCGAAGCGACCTTGGCCGCAAAGCGACGCCTCAGACGCACGGTGGGCAATGGTCCGGGTTCGCGAGCAAGCTCGCTCCTACAGGTACATGCTCCGTGAGTCCAGCAGTTACAGGATGGGTGGTGGAAGAAGGATGCTGACGACCGCCGCGTGGGCGGCGAAGCGAGCGAGGGTCGCCTCCCAGGCCGCGGCGGACATGGTGAAGCCCGTGATGCCGGCGTGAGTGGTGGCGACCGCGGCGCTGGCGACGGTTCCCATGCCGGAGGCCGCCGCGAGGTGCAGCTCGGTCCCGGCGATGTGCAGATGGACAGGCGCGGCGATCCCCGCGTGGCCGGCCACCCCGGCACCGTGCACCGCCACGCCGGCGGCGCCGATGCGGATCGGCAGGGGAATCCCCGGCGCCGGGAACAGGGCCACCCCGCCCCCCACCAGCGCGATCGCCGTGCCGGTCAACGCCAACCCCGACTCGACACCCGCGGCGCCCGCGGTGAGAAAGCCGGCTCCACCGAGGTGCAGCCCGCGCACCGCCGATACCCCGCCGTAGGCGAACCCCAGGGGCACCGGTGCCGCGTGGAGCACGGCCGCCCCTGCCAGGGCGTGGGCCGCTGCGCCGTGGGCCACCGCGGCCGTAGCCAGGGCCGCGGTGGCGGCGGCATTGGCGACCGCCGCACGGGCGGCGATCACCGGTACGAATGCGTTGCCCCGGACCGGCAATGTCATCGCCGCCGCCACCGCCAGGGCGCACAACCATCGCCCGGCGCGTCGCGGAGCCGCGATCACCCTACTCCCGTGTCTCCGTTCCCCGACGTCCATCCCCTCACCCTCCGCACGATTTCTGGACCGCCATCGCCACGAAGATGGCCAGAAAGACGAGGCTGATCAGACCGACCACCATCAGCCCCCGGTTCTCGCGAATGATGTCGTCTAACTCTTCCTCGCTCGGCTCCCACAGGGCGCTGCCACCGAGGAGCTCGCGCGTTTCCGCCGCCGCCTCCACCTCGCGCTGGAAGCTCTCTCCCTGGTTGAAGTACTGCACCACCTTGGTGGTGGCGAACTCGCTCAGGTCGTCGCGGGTGGCGAGGAGCGCATCGCCCTGCGGATCGTAGAGGGAGCCGCCCAGGGCGCGATGCAGGGCCGCCGCCACGTTGAGCTGATTGACGAAGTCCTTGTCGGCGCGCGCCTCGTCGGTGGAGATGGCGATGCCCGCCATGGCCGCATGGGAGAGGCGGCCGGCGACAGGCGCGACGTGCGGCTCGATCAGCAGACCGCAGCGTACGCCGGAACCGCGATCCTTGGGGTCCGTCACCCACCAGCTCATCTGCCCGTCCCACTGGGCGGAGAACTCGTGCAGGACACGGCTGACCTGGTCCACGGTGGGGACGCCGTCGATGTAGAGGTAGAGGTCGAAGGTATTCACGCTTCCCTCAACGCTAGCACAGCCATTGTGAAATAATGGCCGCGATGTTCCTTCCCCCCACCAGTCCCCTCGACCTGTTGCTGCGCCAGCTCACCGCCGAGCAGCGGCGCACGGTGATCGACTTCGCCCGCTTCCTGGTGGAGGAGAACAAGCGGCGCGG
The DNA here is from genome assembly GCA_050050395.1 of Nitrospirota bacterium. Lineage (GTDB taxonomy): Bacteria > CG2-30-53-67 > CG2-30-53-67 > CG2-30-70-394 > CG2-30-70-394 > DASWHD01. The sequence continues at coordinate 9,884 of JASFUG010000003.1, read as the reverse complement.
CGTCGAGCCCGGTGGACGGGATGACCCGGCCGCGGCGTCAGAGCCCGACGCGAGCGAGCCCGCGACCCAGCCACTGGCGATTCCGCGTCCGCCGGAGGAGAAGCCGGTCCACGCCCTGAAGCGGCTGAAGGCCAATTATCCGATGCTCACCGGCGAGTCCCTGTTCTCCGAGGCGGCCAACCTGATGATGCGCCACCACATGATGGGCCACGACGGCGGCGAGGTGATTGACGAGATGGAAGCGCTGTTCGCCGCCGCGTACGAGAAGTGGCAGGCGGAGCGGGAGTAGGGATTGGCCGACCGGGGAGCCGACGCCTCCGTAGGGTGTGCCAAGCGCAGCGCGGCGCACCGCCTCCACCAGATCCTTCACCACAGAGACACAGAGATCACAGAGATGTCTATTCACTCGCCTCGTCCTCTGTCTCCTCTGTGTCTCTGTGGTGACCGTCATGGCCTTCGTTACCGTCTCACTGGACGAACCGGATGAGGCACCCCGGCGGCGGAGGCCGGAGGGTGTACCGCGAACGCCGGGCCGATGGCGCGGAGGCACACCCGGCCGCGCCCCGTCGGCGTGACCTGCCGGCCGGGTTCGTCGCCGCGGTGAAACCCCTGCTGGTGTACGGCGGACCGCCGTTCGCCCACGACGGGCCGCTGGTGCCGGACCCATGGCAGGAGAAGGTGGGTGCGGCGATCGCCCGCGGCGACCACGTGGTGGTCGACGCCCCCACCGGCGCCGGGAAGACGTGGCCATGCGAGGAGGCGATCCGCATGGCCCTCGCCCAAGGCGGCCGCTGCTGCTACACCGCACCGATCAAGGCCCTGGCCAACGACAAGTACCGCGACTTCCAGCAGCGCTTCGGCGCCGCGCAGGTGGGGCTTCACACCGGCGACGTGAAGCTCAACACCACCGCGCCGCTGCTGGTCGCCACCCTGGAGAGCTGGCGCAACATCCTGGTGGGGGAGGGCGCGCTGGAGACAGCGGACCGCGAAACCGCCGGATCCCCCGGGGCCCGACGATGGTCCCTGGCCATCATCGACGAGTACGCCATGCTCGCCGATGGCGAGCGTGGCATCGCCTACGAGACCACGATCCTGATCGCTGCCGAGGCTGGCGTGCAGCTCGTGCTCCTCTCGGCCTCGGTGGCCAACGGTGACCAAATCGCCGGCTGGCTCGGCGCCGTCTCCAATCAGCCGGCGGTGTGCATCCGCGACGAGCAGCGGCCGGTGGAGCTGGTGCAGCTCGTGCCCAGCGAGGCGGGATTGGTGGACGTGGTCGACGAACCGGCGCTGCGCCAGGCACGACGCAACTACCGACTGCCGCCGGTGGCGCCGGGCCTGGACTACCTCCGGCTCTTCGAGCAGGACCTCTGCCCGGCCCTGGTGATGGTGGGCAAGCGCAAGGCCGCCCAGGGCCTCGCCCAGGCAATCGCCCACCGCCTCCCGCCCCTGGGACACGACGAGGCGGCGGCGGTCACGGCAATCCTCGACGACCTGCCGGACCGCGACTTCGTCTCGCCCTGGCTGCGCCGGATGCTGGTGGCCAGCGGCGTCGGCTACCACTCCGCAGCCCTGTTGCCGGCGGAGAAGGACGCGGTGGAGCGCCTCGGCAAGGTCGGGCTGCTGCGCTTCATCGTCGGCACCACCACCCTGGCCATGGGCATCGATTTCTCCGTACGTACCGTGGTGGTCGCCACCCACCAGCGCCCCGGGGCGAAAGGGGTGCAGGACTTCTCCGACGCCGAGGTGATCCAGATGCTCGGCCGCGCCGGCCGCCGCGGCAAAGAGGAGGTGGGATACTCCGTGGTGCCGTGGCACTCGGGGCCGGTGGCCTTCGAGCGCGAGGAGCTGCGCTCGGCCCTCACCGCCTCCGTCGACCTTGACCAGATGGTGGCCCTGCTGGCGGCAACCGGCGGCGCCATCCCCCTGCGCCGCCTCCTGGAGCGGAGCTTCGAGCGATTCACCCGCGGCGACTGGGGCACAACGCTGCCGCCCCTGGCGCCGTCGCGCACGGTGGTGGAGGCGGCGGGGGCGTTCGGCTTCCGCGACGATTCGCGCTGCACCGGCTTCACCACCCGCCATGACTTCGACCACCTCCAGGGCGAGGCCCGCCGCCTGGCGGAGCTGGTCCGGGGGCACCGCGCCTGGCGCCGCCGTCTCCTGGAGGCGAAGGGGGAGATCGCCCGCCTCCAGCGGCGCAGCGAGCGGGCGCGCGGCCGCGGGGCGGGACTCGCCCACCGCCAGATGCGCATCGCCCAGCGCGCCTTTCAGGAGGCCGACGCCGCCCTGAAGGAGATTCGCCGCGCCCGCCAGGGGCGCCTCGCCACCCTGGAGAGACGCGCCGCAGGCCACGTGTGCGCCGACTGCCCGGTAGCCGGTTCGTGCCGCATCGCGGAGCACGAGATCCGCAGCCACCCGATCAGCGGCCACCTGCTCAAGGTCCTCGGCCACCTGCAACGCCAGGGGTTCTGCGACGACACCGGACGCCTAAACCCCCTGGGGGAGACCGCCGCCGCCTTCGGCGGCACCTACGGCGGCCTCTACCTGGCGCGGCGTCTCGCCAAGGGCAAGGTCACCCCGGAGAACCTCCTCGACAAGGTGGGCCTGCTCGGTGCCCTGGCCGGGGAGCGATGGGAGTCGGAGATCGGCGACGCCCCGAGAGAGCTGACCGAGCTCTACCCCGAGCACCTCTCCTCCCGCTACCGCCGCCTGCCGGGCAACCGCATCCGCTTCGCCGGCTACGGCTGGGGCGGCGGCGAGCTCGCCAAGCGGTGGCTGGCGGGCGAGCCGTGGGCCTCCCTGGTGGCGGACTTCGTCGAGGGCGGGGTGATGGAGGGCGACCTGGTGCGCACCCTGCAACAGCTCACCGACGTCGCCGGCGGCTTCCCCCGCGTCGACCCGGCGTTCCGCGCCCCGGTCCTGGAGCTGCGCCGCCGCCTCCTCCAGCCGCCGGTCGTCCCGGCAGACCTCGCCGCGGGAGCGTAGGTCTCACCGCAGAGCCGCAGAGGACGCAGAGAACGGAGGGCAAGAAGGAACCACAGATGGACGCAGATTCGCGTAGCGGCGCCTTCCTATCGACAGAGGTTCGCTGGAACCACGGCGGCTGCCGGACGCGAGCTTCGCTGAGGAATCCAGGAAGGCACGAGAGCATGGGAGATCGCCCGGCGTCGGGAGGCTACTCCTGGCCTCCTGGCTTCCTCAGGGGTCTTCTTCTCCGAGCGCGCTTTCCCTCCAAGTTTGCATGCCTGGCACCGCCTCAAAGCTCCTCCTTATCTTGCTTATTTCCGCACGGAAAATGTTACTGAGCTAAGCACTGTGTCACACGCCTCACGTCCTTCATTCGCCCATCTATTTTCATTTGCCTTTGTAAGGCCAAAACAGAGACCAACCATGTCTTCCGACTCACTTTGCGGCGCCAGGACCGCGCGGCCTTGGAAAGGCCTACGGCGAAACAAACCGGTTGTCTCAATTGCTACCCCGTCATGGCCACCCACCGTAATGGGCGACACAGGCCCTTTTACATACACGCCATTTTGTGACCTGAGATAGCCTGTTAGAAATTCGTCTAGTCGTTTTTCTTGCCCCAAAGCGTCGTCGGACCTCTTCATACGAAACAGACCGATTACTATGGTCCCGCTGCCGTGCTTTCTCAGGTCATCCAGCATCGCGCCCCTGTCCCAGATTTCTGTTCCATACTCCAATATCGGCTGAAAGGAGAATCCGAAGTCTATATTAATTCTAGAAGATGCTAACGTCGGCTCTGTCATTCTCTGTACTTGTGGGGCACTACAAGAGGTCAATGCACAACCTATGACTAAAGATAGGAAAACTAACAAAGGCTTCGGTTGCGTTTATTGGATCTCCCTAAAAGATGGTCGGTAACAAGATCTGGCAAATAGGCGAAAGAAGACGACGTTAGGTCTCCCACGCTTCGTAGCCTACGGAGACTAGTTGCGAGGGTCTGGCCGGCGCTATCGCATTTCGCACGGCCGATCCGGCCCAACGGAAGGGCCGTCAGTGAACCGGCCGGGCGTCGCTTGCCCCGTAGGTCAACCTCTTTGCGCCCTGGTGTCGTTACGTTGAAACCAACCGCGCCGCCACCTCCGCACGCCTCGCGGCGGCGAGCGATGATGGCAGGTTACCGCCAGGCCTTTTGCGAACCTTGACGTCCTCCGCGGTAAGCGGCCGGGCGCGCAAGGCGTGTGACGAAGCTGCTCAGGCCGCCTCGCGGGGGCGGGCGTGGGCGACTTCTCCTGCGCGTACCTCTCGGACCTGGTCGGCGGACAGGGTGAGCACGGCAACGGTCTCCCCGGTCAGGGTCATCAGCTCCACCTCGTAGGCGGCACCCCCGGAGTAGACATGGACAACGGTCCCGACGTCGCCGGCCTTGATATCCTGTTCAGGCACGTCGGCGACTAAGACGACGCGATCATGCTCTCGGATCACAGCTCACTCCTTCACCGGGTAGGCCGTTATCAGCCTCGGGGTCTCGCTTCCACGTTCAGCGATCCAAACGGTTCTCACCTTCGGATTCCGCCCATCGGGGCTCTTGAGTGGTCCGTCCACACTGTACCTCGTTCCGTAGGCGGAGGGCACTGATCCACACACAGGGTGCGACCTCCCGTGGTCTTGCAATGCCTCAGCGAGCACCTCCCACGCTCCCGCGGTGAAACCGTACCGGGAGAAAAAAGCAGCCTTATTGGCGCCATCGGAATGCGAAGTGCATAGCAGGTACCCCGTGACCTTCTCCCGGTCGACCTTCGCCTTCTCCGCGTTTGGCAGTTTCATTCACAGCACCACTGGCTCAGTGATTACCGTCGCCGTGATTCGAGTCAGTCCGTGGACGAGTTTGCCCGCAGTGAAGAGCGGCTGCCAACTCGACCCCATCAGCCGGATGCTCCTGATTTCAGATGCGCGTACGGGGGCTCGGTGCGGAGGCGGGGGTCGTCGAGGGGGCCGCCGACGGTGAAGTGGTAGAGGGACTGGAGGCGGCGGTCCTCGATACCGAGGATCTGGTGCATCACGTCGTCGAAGAAACATCCGATGCCGGTGGCGCGGATGCCGGCGGCCTCGGCCTCCAGGTAGAGGACCTGGCCGATCGCGCCGGTCTCCCAGAACAGCCGCTTGTAGAACCACGGGCCGTAGTCGGCGATCGGCCCCTCGAACTCCGCGAGCATCCCGAGGGCGAACGCGCCGTCGCTGGCAATCTCCTGTTGGCAGGAGACCAGGCGCGCGCCGTCGCGGAAGTCGCCCCGCTCCAGTAGGTAAAGGCCGAGGCCGTCGGGGCAGCCATCGGCGAGCTCCCAGAGGACGGGCCCGGTGATGGTCTCGCGCAGTCTCTCCGCTGCACTGGCCTCACGGACCAGGAGATAGAGGCCCGGGACGAGGTCGTGCACGCGGTGGACGAATATCGCCAGGTGGACCCGGGGTCGCCACGGGAGGGCGCCGAAAACGGCGCCGTTGGTCGCCGGAACCACCGCCTGGAGCATCCGGTAGAACGCCTCCCGGTCGATTGCCGTGGCACCGTCCATGGCCACGGCGCTGCGCCGCTGGCGGACGATCTGGCGGGCGGAGAGTGAAGGGCGATGCGATGCCGGAGGCGTGGCGCCGTGCGGCGCCGGATCCGAGAAGCCCTCGCCAGGCGGGGCGTCCTTGGTCGCGGCCTCCGACACCGTGTCGATGACCGGCCACGGGTGGTGGTCGCCGCTCAATCGACTGGGAACGCCGGCCGGTTCACGACCGGCGAGCTCCGCCAGCACTGCGGTCGGGATCTGCCACCTGCGTGCCGCTGCTAGGTCCTCCACTGCGCCGGCGGGCACGACCGCGATCAGGCAATCCGGGTGCTCCGCCTCGATCCCTTCCTGCCGGTCGATCGCCAGCAGACCGGCCAGGGCCGCGTCGGGTGATCCCTCCAGCAACACGGCCGACCACCCAAGGATCCGCGCGGCGATGGCAATGGCCGCCATCGCATGACCCACGTCGTGCTGGCAGTAGCGGAAGGCGCGCTCACCGTACTTCCACGCCTCCCGCCAGTAGATGCTAGTGAGGCCGACGAACACGGTGCCGTCGGGCCACCCGCGTCGCAACGCCTCCCAGGCCGCCGGCTCCAGAGTCCAGCGCTCCTCCAGGGCGTGCTCGTGGGGCGCATAGTGGTAGACGCCGGCCTGATCGGTCAGCCCCGCGATTGGCCCGGCCACGAGATAGCCCTCGGTGGGGTGGAGGTTGCCGCTGGAGGGGTTGACCCGCAGGGACCAGCGCGACGGCCCGTACACCTTCCACGCCGAGAGGGCGAGGCTGTCGAAGAAGAGCTGCGAGATCGCTGCGCGATCCACCGGCCGGGAAGCGATGGCGCCTCCGCCGAACAGGGCGTCGTAGGTCGGTACCGAGCCGGGCTCCACCCGGTCCAGGGCGACGAGCGGCGCACCCATGAAGCGGCGAAACGGATCGGGCTGCGTCGCCCAGTCCATGTAGCCAAGGGAGCGCGCGTAGCGGTTCGGCTGGTGCTTGGTGCGCTCGTGATAGCGCACCACCGCCTCCAGCGCATCGGCAGCGGGGTCCGGGGTGTCGATCTGCTCAGCGATGGCTGTCACCTTTCCGCATCATGGGCGACTCCGTGCCGGGCCGGCGTCGCCACCCACGCCCACCACAGCGGCCGGCCTCGGCGAATCGGCCCCTTTTCTCCGCCTCCAACTCAGGACCGCCCCAGGGTCGGGGGACGGGGCCAGCAATGCAAAGTTGTCACGACCCGCCGTGGTCCGGTTAGAGTGACGCCACGGGCGCACCGGTCTCCTCGTCGTCTCCGGTGGGCTCCACCGGGGCGAAGCCGTTGACGACTGCTGCACCGCGAGAAGGGAAGGTGATGGAGAGCAACCTACCGCCGGGGATGGTCCTGAGGGCAATCGAGCTGCCGACGCCCGACGGCGTGATCCGCGGCAAGGTGGCGGTAACCACCGGATCGATGGGCCTCGCTGGATTGGTGCGGATCGCCTACGAGGTGACCAACGCCCTGGTGGCCCGTGCGGTGCAGATCGAGGAGCAGACCGGGCGCCGGATCTCCTGCGGGGCCGGCTGCGGCGCTTGCTGCCGGCACATGGTGCCCGTGTCGCCCCCCGAGGCGTTCGCCATCGTTGATCTCCTCGATAGCCTCACCCCGGCGCGCCGGCGGGTGGTGGTGCAGCGCTTCGCGCGCATCGTCGAGATCCTGCGGGCGGAGGCCATGGTCGACGAGCTGCTCGCACCGCGCCTCACCGGCGAGTCGTCCCTCCCCATCGCGCGGCGCTACTTCACTCTCGGCATGGCGTGCCCGTTCCTGGAGGACGAGTCGTGCAGCATCCATGGCGACCGGCCGGTGGTGTGCCGCGACTTCAACGTGACGTCGCCCGCCGAGTGGTGCCGGACGCCGTACGACCACGACATCGCCAAGGTGGACATGCCCGTACCGTTGGCGGCGCCGCTCGCGCGGCTCACCGCCGCCGTGGCCGGGATCGAGCCGTGTCTCATTCCCCTGACCCTGGTGCCGCACTGGGTCGCGCGCCACACCCCCCTGCGCCGGCGCCAGTGGCCGGGGCTGGAGCTCTTCGACCGCTTCCTGCATGAGATCGGTGCCGCGCCGTCTCCCGCGACGTGACTCGCTGCGAATGGTGATGACCGATGAGGGAGGGGGGGTACCCCCCCTCCCTCATCCCCGCACCGGCTAGGGGAGAGGCCGGGCGAGAGCTACGCCACGCTCAGCGACGGTCGTCATCGCGCTCTTCGTCATGGTCGTCGTCGCCACCCGCCGGCTCCGCAGGGCGGACGCGCCGTGCCACCACCCGCGTCCTCGCGGTAGCTTCATCGATGTCCGGGTCGTCGTCGTCAAGGGTCGCGGTCCACGTAATGACGCCGGGCGCTAGTGGCACGTACGTTGGGAACCGCACCCGGGTCGCGCCATCTTCCGGCGGATCGGACACGTCCAGGGTCTCGCGGTAGACCTCCACGCCATCCTGCACGCCCACCACGGTCGCGGGACGCGCGCCGTCCACCTCCCCGTCGTTCCAGACCTTGAGCGCAATCCGCACTCGGCGTCCGACCCGCACACGCCTGTTGACCTTGAGGCGCTGAATGTCTAGGTCGACGATCTCTGCGGAAGGATCGCAGCTATCCAGGTCTTCGTTGCACGTCGTGCCAGCGCCGCAGGGATCACCCGTGGACGAGCAATCGTTGGCCGGATCACAGAACTCCAGGCCGGTGCAGAACAGGCCGTCGTCGTCGCAGTTGGCGTCGTTCGGAGTGTGGACGCAGGTGGCGTTCGCCTCGTCACAGGCATCGTTCGTACAGGCGATGCCGTCGCCGCAGTCGAGGGGCAGGCCGTCACCGCAGGCGCCGGCACCGTCACACACCTCGCTCACGGTGCAGAACTGGCCGTCGTCACAGAGGCTTCCGGCGGCCTCGAACTGACAGTCGGCGCCACAGCAGTCGCCGTCGGCCGTATTGCCGTCGTCACACTCCTCGCCGGGCTGGAGGACGCCATCGCCACAGCCGGCGATGGGCTCGCAGGCATCGGTCGCCTCGTCGCACATCGTGCCCGCAGGACAGGGATCGCCGGGGGAGGTGCAGTCGTCGATGGGATCGCAGATCTCGACACCGTCGCAGAAGGCACCGTTGTCGCAGAAGCCGTCATCGGGGATGTGGACACACGTGGCGTTCGCCGAGTCGCAGGTGTCGACGGTACAGGCGACGCCGTCGCTGCAGTCGGTGGGCCCTCCCGCCTGGCAGCTACCGGCACCGTCGCAGGCGTCACCGTCGGTGCAGAAGTCGCCGTCGTCGCAGGCGCTGCCGGCCGCGGCAAATGTGCAGTCCGCCGCGCAGCACGGGCCGCCATCGCACTCCTCGCCGGGCTCCACCACGCCGTTGCCGCAGGCCGGCTCCGGGTCGCAGGTGTCGTTCGCGTCGTTGCAAACGGTCCCGACGTCGCACGGGTTGCCGGTCGAGGCGCAATCGTTCACCGCGTCACAGAACTCCTCGCCGTTGCAGAACAGGCCGTCGTCCGCGCATGCCGAGTCGTCTGGAGTGTGGACACAGGTGGCGTTCACCGAGTCGCAAGAATCGACGGTACAGCCGACGCCGTCGCTGCAGTTACGGGCACCACCGGCCACGCAGATGCCGGCACCGTCGCAGGCATCGCCGTCGGTACAGAAGTCGCCATCGTCGCAGAAGCTATCGGCGGCCTCGTACTGACAGGTGGCGCTACAGCAGTCGCCGTCGGCGATGTTGCCGTCGTCGCAGTCCTCGCCCCCCTCGACGATGCCGTTACCGCACTCCGCTGCCGGTGCACAGTCGTCATCGTCGCCATCCGTCAGTCCGTCGCCATCGTTGTCGAGGCTGAAGGTGAAAGACCCGGCGCCAAACGGCACGTTGGGACCAAACAGCTCCTCGGAGCCGTCGCAGGGGTCCAGCGCCGCCGTGATGTTGGCATAGCCCGGCACCGCAGTGTTCTCCGGGTCTGGGAACTCGGGGTTGGAGTGGCAGGGGGCGCAGTCGTGCGCACTCGCCCAGCGATGGTGCTGGCGTAAGCCGGCCCCGACATGGCACTGGTTGCATCGGCTCGTGGATGGGTTGTCGCCGATGGAGACATGGCATGTGTTGCAGCTGTCCGGGAGACCCAGCCCGAGGTGCGCCTGATGGCCAGCGGAGTCGGATCCGCCAGCGAAGACATTGCTGTGGCAATCCGAGCAATTGCCGTTACCGAAGCTGGAAAACGCCCCGGCGTCCGGCGTGAAGATCAGGGCGAGCGCAGCAACGAACAACATCGAGAACCAGCGCCTGCCGCGGATCACCGGTATACTTCCCTCTCGTGAATGGATCATGACGACCTCCTCGTGCTACGGGTTAAAGAACCGCGGCACTCC
>JASFUG010000002.1:0-36359 GCA_050050395.1 Nitrospirota bacterium | reverse complement strand
ATGTCGGTAGTAATCGCATCAATCCTTCAACTAATCGCCGAGTTGTCAGGATATCTTTCGTTCTCTACTCGCCAGTAATAATGCCGCAGACGCCGAGATCTCTGTGCCCTCTGTGCCTCTGTGGTGAACCAGAATCAAAGGAGTGGATGCCATGCCCGGTCTCCCCGATGACGTGAAAGAGGCGTTCGCTGCCAGTGGTGGCGTCGGTTGCACCTACGCCTTGCTGCCTTCGGATGAGGGACGCGCCGAGCTCGGGGTGGTTGCCGCGTTGCCGCTCGCCGGCCGCGAGATCGATGGAGCCGGCGTCGGCGTCGAGTTCGGCATGGACGTCCATCTGATGACCCGCGGGGTGGTGTTACAGACCACCGTAGGGGTCGCGGGCCTGTTCGACGAGATCGTCGACCTCACCATCCTCCTCGACCCACTCGATGAGCAACAGGCCTCTCTGGTGGACCTGGTGCAGGGCCAGGAGAGGCTGGGGGTCTACATCTACGCTGCCGAGAACGGAAGCTTCGTCGTGGGCAAGGCGGTGCCGGTGGACGACGAGATGCGTGCTTCGCTGATCAAGATGCTCGACGAGGCGCGCAACCACTCCGCCTCGATCCTCATGCCGGACTTCCAGTCTGCTGTCGAAGAGCTGGCGGCGCGGCACGAGGGAGGGCAGGGCACGCCGTAGGGCAGTAACCTCGGCGTCGACCTGGCGTTCAGGCGTCCTATACCTCGCGCTGCAGGCGGGCGAATGCAAAGGCGGCGAAGGCGCGGGTCTCCGCCTCGGTGGGAAAACGCGGCGTGAAGACGTGGGTCTCCTCGTCCGGCCACCACTCGACGAAGCAGTCGCCACGCTGGGTCGGGTGGTCCGGGTCGCGCTGACAGTGGATCTGGTGTGGTGCAAACTCCTCGAGGGTCTCCCACGCCTGGTCCATGGCTTGCGCCGCCACATTGAGGTTCGTGGTGTAGGCTGGGAGGGGCTCGCTCTCCGGACGGCCGGGGTGGTGCCACCGGACCCGTGGATCGCCGTCACCGGTCACCTCGCCGCCGAGGGCCTCGGCGAGAAGCCGGTCACGCTCACGGGGTGAGCCCGCTTCTCGCCACTCGGTGTACAGAGCGTCGATCTTCTGTTTCACGGCGATCTCCTTGCTACGGGCCAGACGTGGTGGAGAGGGTGGAGCGCCGTCGATGGAGCTCGGCGGCAGGCGAGTATTTTACAGACTATACCGTCCGGCCGCGCGGTTCCGAAGATGACGGATTTTCTTCGTGGTGGCACACTGCCAGCTCCGCATCGCAATCCGTTCCGGAAGGAGAATGGCGTGAGCCAGCTCAAGTTGGGGCTGCCCAAAGGTAGCCTGCAGGACGCTACCATTGAATTGTTTCGCAAGGCCGGCTGGAGGATCCGCGTCCACTCGCGAAATTACTACCCGTCGATCGACGACGCGGAGATCTCGTGCGCCCTGGTACGCGCCCAGGAGATGGCGCGCTACGTGGAAGACGGCACCCTCGACATGGGGCTCACCGGCCTTGACTGGATTCTGGAGAACGACTCCCGGGTGGTCGAGGTGGCGGATCTGGTCTACTCCAAGGCGAGCTCGAAGCCGGCGCGCTGGGTGGTGGCGGTGGCCGGGGACTCCGCCTACGAAACCCTCGCCGATCTCCGTGGCAAGCGCATCTCGACCGAGCTCCTCAACTACACGCGCCGTTACTTCACGGAGCAGGGCATCGATGTCGAGGTGGAGTTCTCCTGGGGCGCAACGGAGGCGAAGGTGGTGGAGGGGTTGGTGGACGCGATCGTGGAGATCACGGAGACAGGCTCAACCATCAAGGCCCACGGCCTGCGCATCATCCACGAGATGCTGGTGACCAACACCAAGCTGATCGCGAATCCGGGTGCGTGGGACGATCCGTGGCGGCGCACCAAGATCGAGCAGATCGCCATGCTCCTCAAGTCGGCCCTCCATGCCGAGGGGATGGTCGGATTGAAGTTGAACGTGGCGCAGGCGAATTTGGAGCGGGTGGTGGCGTTGCTGCCCAGCCTGCACGCCCCCACGGTCTCCGCGCTGTACGATGGCGACTGGTACTCGGTGGAAACGGTGGCGGCCGAGACGACGGTGCGCGACCTCATCCCGAAGCTCCTGGGAGTCGGGGCCGAGGGGATCATCGAATACCCGCTGACCAAGCTGATCTGAGAAGTGCTGGTCCAGGTGGCGGCCCCAACCGATTCCCGCACCGTGACCGAACCGTGGTCGGAGGGTGGCCTCCTGCCAGGTGGGGGCGAGGCCATGGTCCCGGCACGTCCCTGGGGTTGGCTGCTGCCCGCTCTGCTGATCGTGGCGGTGAGCGTTGCCCACTACACGGCGAGCGCGACGACCCAGCTCCCGCATGACATCTTTCGCCGCCTCTACTACCTGCCGATCATCCTCGCGGCGTTCAGCTACGGCCTGCGTGGTGGCGTCGGCGCGGCCTTGATCACCACCGCTGCCTACCTCCCCCATGCCTTGGGTCACATCTCCCACGACCCCGCAGCACCGATCGACAAGGGGTTGGAGGTGCTCCTCTACAATGTCGTGGGCGTGGTGACCGGTCTGCTGGTGGAGCGCGAGCGGCGCGAGAAACGCGACCATCAGCACACCGCGGCCAGCCTGCGCCGTACCCTGGAGGAGCGCGAGGCGCTGGAGGGGGAGCTGCGTCGCGGTGAGCGGCTGGCCGCCGTCGGCCAGCTCTCCGCAGGTCTTGCCCACGAGATCCGTAACCCCCTCGGTTCGATCAAGGGCGCGGCGCAGATCCTCAGCGACGGCGATCTTCCCGACGCCGACCGCGATCGGTTGCTGACGATCCTCACCGAGGAGACTGGGCGACTCGACCGGGTCCTCACCGACTTTCTCACCTTTGCCCGGCCGCGGCCCCCGGAGCTGCGCCCCCTGGCACTCGCGGCGTGCGTGCGCGACACGGTGGCGCTCCTCGCCGCGCAGGCGGCGGAGCGCAACGTCACAGTCGACGTGGTGGATCCCGTCGACCTGCCGGCGGTCGCCGGCGACGAGGATCTGCTGCGCCAGGTGGTCTGGAACCTGGTGCGCAACGGCTTGCAGGCGATCGGCACGGGTGGGCGACTGGAGATCCAGCTCGATCGTGTGTCTGGCGGTCATGCGCCGGGCTTCCGCACGAAGCAGGTCCGGATGACCGTCTGCGATGATGGCCCAGGGATTTCGGCGCAGGACATCGACCGTGTCTTCAACCCGTTCTACACCACCCGGGAGGAGGGGACCGGGCTCGGTCTGGCGATCTGTCACCGCATCGTCGCGGACCACGGGGGCACCATCGAGGTGGCGAACCGACCCGAGGGCGGCGCTCGATTTGATGTCTACCTGCCGGAAGCGGCGGCGTCCCTTGCCTGAACGTGCAGGCCACAGAAAGCCAGGTCATCGCGCCGTGATTCCCCCCGCACGAATCCTGCTCGTCGACGACGACCGCAACCTGCGCGAGGTAACCAGTGTCGGGCTGCGTCGCCACGGCTTCGAGGTGGTCACCGTATCCGCTGCCGAGGCGGCAGTGGAGGCGGTACGCGAGGACGAATTCGACGCCGTGGTGACGGATCTGAAGATGCCCGGAATGGGAGGGATGGAGCTCCTGCGGCGCCTCCACGCCCTGCAACCGGTCCTACCGGTCGTGGTACTGACCGCCTACGGGTCGATCGAGACCGCGGTCCAGGCGATGAAGGACGGCGCCTTCGACTTCGCCACCAAGCCGGTCGACCTCGACGCGCTGGCCCTGAGCCTGTGGCGTGCCGTCGAGCATCGCCGCCTCACCGCGGAAAATGCGCGACTGCGTGCCGTGGTGCGGGCACATGGCGGCAGCCCGCGTCTGATCACCGTCGCCCCGGTCATGCTCGCGGTCATCGACACCGTCCACCAGGTCGCAGATAGCGATGCCACCGTGCTGATCACCGGGGAGTCGGGCACCGGCAAGGAGCTGGTGGCGCGCGACCTCCATGATGCCAGCGGCCGCGCCGCCGGTCCGTTCGTCGCGGTGAACTGTGTAGCCCTGCCGGAAGAGCTGCTGGAGAGCGAGCTCTTCGGTCACGTCAAGGGCGCCTTCACCGGTGCGGTGCACGATCAGCCTGGCCGCTTCCGCCAGGCGGACGGCGGCACCCTGCTGCTCGACGAGATCGGCGACATGCCCCCGGCTCTGCAGGCGAAACTCCTCCGCTGTCTCGAGAGCGGCGAGGTCGACCCGGTCGGAAGTGCGGTACCGGTGGGGGTCGACGCGCGCGTCATTGCCGCGACGAACGTGGACCTCGAGGCGCGGGTCGCCGCCGGTGATTTCCGGGAAGACCTTTACTACCGCCTGAACGTCATCCCGATCCACCTGCCGCCCCTGCGGGAGCGCTCCGAAGACATAGCCCTGCTCGCGGACCACTTCCTTCGGGAGATGGCCGGTACCGAGGTGACGGTCGACGATGCCGCCCGGGGGGCAATGCGGACGTATGCGTGGCCGGGCAACGTGCGCGAGCTCAAGAACCTCTGCCGCCGGCTTGCCCTGCTCACTCGTGGCAAGACCATCGGCGCCGATGATTTGCCCGAGGCGATTCGCTGTGGAGTGGGCGGTGGGGCGCCGTCCATCAGTCGCGCTACGGCACCGGCCGCGGCCACCCTGCCGGAGATGGAACGGGCCATGGTCCTCCAGGCCCTGGAGGACCACCAGTGGAACAAGGCCGCCGCCGCCCGCGCCCTCGGCATCCCGCGCCACGTCCTCCTCTACCGCCTCCAGAAGTACGGCATCCAGCCGCCGCCTAATCCGTAGGGTGCGCCAACAGACGGGCGGCGCACCGGTGTCCCTTGCTTTGACTTGCTCGCGGTGCCCCCATACCATCCTCACTTATCAACCACTTGGAGGCCGCCGTGGCGGTTTTACAGGTTTCAGTTCGCGATCTTGGGCTCCTTCCGGAGGAGGAGTTGCATGCGCGTGCGCAGGCGGCGCGGGAGGCGCTGGGCAGCCGGGCGGTGATCCTTGGTCATCACTACCAGCAGGAAAAGGTCGTGCGGTACGCCGACTTCCTGGGGGATTCGTTGAAGCTTTCCCAACAGGCGGCGCTCCAGGCCGACGCCGAGTTTATCGTCTTTTGCGGCGTCCATTTCATGGCAGAGGTTGCGGATATCCTGCGCCAGGGCAGCCAGCAGGTGGTCTTGCCCGACCTGACCGCCGGATGCTCGATGGCGGACATGGCGAGCTACGACCAGGTGATCGACGCCTGGGACGAGCTCGGCACGGTGGTGCCGAATGACGGGATCACCCCGGTCACGTACATCAACTCCGCGGCGGATCTGAAGGCGTTCTGCGGCGAGAACGGCGGCACCGTATGTACCTCGTCCAACGCGCCGCGGGTCCTGGACTGGGCGTTTTCGCGGCGGCCGCGGGTATTGTTCTTCCCGGATCAGCACCTGGGCCGCAATACGGCGACCGCCATGGGGATCCCGGATGACGAGATGGTGGTTTGGGATCCGGAGCAGCCTCTCGGCGGCAATACGCCGGAGGCGATCAGCCGTGCACGGGTGATCCTATGGTCGGGGTATTGCAGCGTGCACCAGCTCTTCCGCCCGGAGCACGTGGACCTCGCGCGGGAGCGTGATCCGAACGTGCGTATCGTCGTTCATCCGGAGTGCTGCCGGGAGGTGGTGCAGAAGGCGGACGCGTACGGCTCGACCGAGTACATCGTCAAGGCCATCCAGGCGGCTCCGCCGGCGACCCACTTCGCGATCGGCACGGAGCTCAACCTCGTTTCGCGGCTGGCCAAGGAGCATCCGGAGCATCAGATCGATTTCCTCGCGCCGATGCAGTGCTTCTGTTCGACCATGTACCGCATCGATCTACCGCACTTCACGTGGACCCTGGAGTCGCTGGCCGCCGGTGAGGTGGTGAACCAGATCACCGTGCCGGAGGAGGACAAGCACTGGGCACGCGTGGCGCTGGAACGGATGCTTAGCGTTTGATGGGTGCGCCGACGCGCGGCGCGTCGGGGCCTACCGGGTGGGGCCCCATGTTCACCACCGGGACGGGGATGCCGATAGGCGAGGCATGGGGGCTCGAACACAGCGCGCGATGGTGTGCCTCGCGGGCCTGGTAGCGTGTTGGTCCACGTCCGTCATGGCGACCGAGATCTATCGCTATCGCGCACCGGATGGGACCCTGCATTTTTCTGATCGGCCGCTCGCTCCCGGGCAGCACCCGATCGCCGATCCAGCCTCGCGCGGTGGCCGGACGGAGGCGCAGGTGGCGTACCGTCAGCGACCGAGCGGAAAGTTCGCGTGGGAGGTGGGACAGGCCTCCACGGCGGCCGGCATCGACGCCGGGTTGTTACACGCGGTGATCGCCGTCGAGTCCGCTTACCAGCCGTCGGCACGCTCGCCGAAGGGCGCGCTGGGCCTGATGCAGCTCATGCCTGCGACCGCCGCCGAGATGGGTGTGGAGGACCCGTTCGATCCCGAGGAGAACATCCGGGCCGGCGCGTTGTACCTGCGGCGGCTGTGGGATCGGTTCGGTGACCTCAACCTGGCGCTCGCTGCATATAACGCCGGGCCGGAACGGGTCGAGGCCTTCGGCGGTGTCCCGCCCTTCGCGGAGACCGAGAGCTATCTGCGGCAGGTGCGGCGTCTCTACCCACAGGGCGACTGGCGGCAGAGGCATGGCGCCATGCCGACCCGGATCTTCGCCGTCCACATGGCGGACGGCAGTGTGCTCTATACCGACACGCCGCGGTGAGTCGTTGGCCGGTGGCCACGAGACATCCCAGTGTCGCGTGTCAGCCGACGGCGATGGTAGCGCGACGGATCTCCAACGGCTCGTCGGTGCGCCCGCTCTGTGAACCACGCTTCTCCAGCGCCTGCAGGGTCTCCACGCCCTCGACGACTTCGCCGAAGATGGTGTGCTTCCCGTCCAGCCACGGCGTCGCGACGAAGGTGAGAAAGAACTGACTCCCGTCGGTGCCGGGACCGGCATTGGCCATGCTGAGCAGGCCCGGCCGGTTGTGACGCACGGACGGATCGAACTCGCCGTCGTACTGGTAGCCCGGCCCGCCGGTGCCCGTGCCGCGCGGGCATCCTCCCTGCGCCATGAATCCGGTGATCACCCGGTGGAAGGAGAGGCCGTCGTAGAAGCCGAGGCGCGTCAGGTAGATCGTGCTGGAGACATGCATCGGCGCGACCTCCGGCATCAGACGAACCACCATGTCGCCTTGATTGGTCTCTAGGTGCCAGAGGTATTGCGTATCCGCGTCGAAGGACGCGCACGGGGGTTCGGGCAGCTCCAGCTTCCAGTTTGTTTGAGATGTGTCGACGGACCGCTCGCTGATGAAACGGTCGAGGGTCGCGACGGCAGCGTCGTCACCGGCGGAACGCGGTGTGGAACCTTCCATGGATTCTCCCTTGAAACGTTGGGTTAGGTTATGAGTGGCGTCGACGATACTCGCGGGCAGGGGTGAGAGAAAGCTCTCCGGGGTTGGCAGCCTGCCGGTGCAGTAAAGCGGGGAGACGCCGGTCCCGGGGCGACGCCCATCGATACCATTGTCGTTATCACTCTTGACCTCGACGGCGGCGGTCTTTGGACGTGGTGCGAAGGCCTCGGTGGCAACACCGTCTACCTCCACGACTGAGCGCATCCAGCTGCGAGGCGCGTGGTATTTCTACCGGAAGATGCTGTTTGTTGCCACTCCGCGGTCACCGCGAACGACGCGCTGCAGCGCGGCGATGGAGCCCCGCGACCTCGTGATCAAGGGGTTGTGCATGGAGCGATGCATGCAAAAGTCGCTAAGGAAGTGGACGCCGCTCACTGTCGACAATGGCTCTCGGACCCGGCCGTCGCATTGTTACGCGCCGACGACATCGGTACCGTCTCCCACGCGTGGGCGGAGAATCCAGTCATCGCCTACCTACCCGTTGTCATCGTTGGCAGCTTCCAGGAATCTCTATCCTGTACTGTTCGGGGCGATGCCCCGCGAGCGAAGGTTCTATTCTGGCTGGGATGGGGCGTTTTTCGTGGTCTCCGACGGCGAGCTCGATGATGGCGTCCATCCCATGCATTTCATTGGTTGCCACGCGGGCCGATGAGGGAAAGCGGCGGTGCTAGCAGGTATAGATACAGACTACAGACGGAGGGAATGACCGTACGGCCGCTGTAGTTGTTTGCCTGCGAGAGAACGTGTCATGTTTCGTCGGTCCGCTGCCTCTGCGGGCGATTGAAGTTCGGGGGAGCCATTGATGACCGCGCAGGATGGGATGATGCGCTTCGAGTTGGTGCCGGGTGAGGGTGCTGCGCCGTTCATGGTTTTGAGCGACGCGGGCGGCCAGGCGCGTGTGCTCCTGGCACGCGTCGCGTCGGGCGATGAGACGCTGATCCCCGTGGCGCTGAAACTGCGCAGGGATCGGCCACGTCGTGCCCTGAGCGGTCCAGCCATTACCCAGGAGGAGGTTCGCGAGACGTGGCGACGCGGCTCTGCCTCCCTCCGGCTACTCGCATCGACGCCGTCCATCGTGCATCCGTTGCCGCTGGCCGGAGACGCCCTCCTCGGCGGTGGTCGCGGCATCGTCCTCTGTATCGAGAAGTGGGCCGCCTTTCCCCTGGTCTGTCCCACGTGTGGTACACCCCTCAGCGAGTGCGACGACGAGCGGCTGCTGGAGTCGGCGGGGCTTCCGAACCCCACGTCTGCGGATCACGTCTTCCTCGTTTGCCCGTCCTGCCCGCAAGGGACGCGGCTTGTGACCTACTCCGCCAGCACGGTCGAAGACATCGGACGACACGATGCGGACCTACGTGACTTCGCTCGATGGACCGATGATCTCGGCGCCAACGTGGTGAGCCGCGACCCGGGGGTTGTGCCGTGTGTCGATTGTGATCAGGTCTCCCGGTGCTTTCCCTCCGCAGGACTGGGCGTCGCCTCGGAGCGACTGACGCCCGTGGCGATGCATGCCGCGGACGCACTACCGCTGGAGCTGCTGCACCTGCACTTCGATGAGCACATGGCTCTCCTTGGAGGCCAGGGATGGGACGAGTTTCTCGCCGAACGCCTGGCCGGAGGGGCATACGCGGCGCGGCGGCACGCCCTGGCGGCGGTGGCGGAGCCGTTTCGAGGGGGGCGCCAGTACCTGTTCGCTGATGACCACGCCGGCGCCTTTCCGCTCGAGGTGCTGCATCTCAAGATCACGGCCTTCCGCGAGCTCCTCGAAGGAGTGGCCGCGGTGCACGAGATCCTGCTGGCGCCCCATCTGCGGCTTGAGCCGTCCAACATCATGGCGCGCCTCCATCCACGCCCGGGTGACATGCCGTCCCGCTGGGGGACGTCGGTAAGCGTCCTCGGCCCGGGCGGCGCGCAGCCCCTGACGATAGCCGCCGCGGACGGCCCGACCGGCCTCTTCCAGGCACCGCGAGAGGTTCGGCAGGCATTCGCCGCGCCCCCCGTGGTCGCCGGTCAGGCGGGTCACGGAGAACGCGCGACCGTGCGGATCGAGTCGGCCACCGGCGACGAGTTCGAGGCGACGGTGCGTGGAGGTCCACTCGAGGCGGTAGTCAATGACGGCCTGCTGCTCCAGCTCAATGCCCCGAGCCTTGGGATTCAGGAGGTCGCCCTGTGGGGCCGCGTCACCCAGGCGCAGCGTGGGGAGATGCGCGTCGTCGGCACGTTGCCGGCGGCGGCCGGGAAGGTCCTGACCAAGGCGCGGGGCGAGGTCTTGCCGGAGGTCGGATGCTTCCACTATCCGACCCTGCACGTACCGTGCGACCTCTTCAGCCTCGGTCGGCTGTGGCTGCACGGCCTGCTGGTCAACGATCGGCAGTCGGCCGCCGCCGTGGTCGAGGCGTGCGACGCGGTTGCCGATCGGGCACGGGTCGCCGCGGATGGCGACGGGATCCGGGAGACACTGTGTGAGGAGATCGCTGCGCGCGGCGACCTCTTCTCGCCCCTGGCCTGCCTCTATCGGGAGGATGATCGACGCCAACATCGGGCCGGTTGCCCCGAACTGCTGTGGGAGGAGCTGCTCCTGTTCGGTTTTCGCCTCCTGCTGTGGCGTCCCGGCTTCGGCTTCTGTGCCCACCGCGGCGATTACGAGCGGGAGTTTCCCCGCGGCCCAATCGATCGCGCCATCGCAGTACTCCACGCCCTCGCCACCCGGGTTCGAGCGCATCTGTTCGGAGGCGATCCCTTCCATCGCGCCGTGCAGGAGTCACTCGACCGTTTCTTGAGTGGCGACGACGGGGAGCCAACGGGTGCCGCAAGCGCGGAGAGCTCGCTGTGGCCCGACACGTAGACAGCAGGTAGTCGACAGCGGACAGAGGGGACCGTCGCATGGCCGGAGCTCGATGCCACCGCCGGTGGAGTGGACTTTATACTGGTCGGATCCACTAGCGATTGGACGCGATGCGTTCCACCCTATCTACTGTCTGTCCTCCACTGCCTACTCCCCTGTAGCCCATGGCCATCTCCCTCACCATTCAGCCGCCCGCCGAGGCGGGCACCCCGCCTTACCGCTTCGAGTCGGAGGCGGACGTGATCACCATCGGTCGTGGCCACGACAACGACCTGGTAATCGAGGATCGTAACCGCGTGATCTCCACTCACCACGCACGCGTGGAGTTCCGCGGCAACCAGTACTGGATCACGGATGTCGGGTCCACCAACGGCTCGACACTCAATGGTCATCCCCTGGCTGCCAACGAACCGGAGGTGTTCGTGGCCGGCGACCGGATCGGACTGGCCACTTATACCCTCCACCTCGCCACGGACGAGGAGGGGGCGGAGGTGACCGCGAAGAAGGACTTTGGGACGCGAATCTTCGTTCCCAGCGAGGAGATTCCCGAGCCGGCAGCGGCGGCCGGGCCGGATCCGGCGATGGTGCTGCGCCGCCGCGTACGACGGCTCGCTGCTGCCCTGGGTGAGGCGTCCCGAGCGCACGGCGCCGAGCGCGCCACATCGCTCGACGGCATCCTCCACGAGCACCTCGACCCGCTGACTGACGAGGAGGCGAGCGCCGTGGTCGCCGCCCTGCGCGGCGAGTTCCCCGACCGGGAGTATGCACGGCTCGTCGCCGAGCGCGGCCAGGCACCGGAGGCGGAGGCGGAGGAGGAGGTGCCGCCGCCGGATCTCGGCGCGGTGCGCGATCTTCCCTCGTTGCTCGCTCGCCTCTTGCGTCGCACCGATCTGCCGAGTGCCCCCGAGTGGCAGGCCCTCGCGGCCGAGCGCCTGGAGCGAGTGGTCGTCCTGCTCCTCGACGGCCTGGGCGCGTTGCTCCAGGGGCGCCGGGAGTTCGAGGTCGCCTATGACGCCTCGGCGACGCGGTTTCACGGCCTTGGCACCAACAGGGTGAAGCTGCGCGCCACGGGCCAGGAGCCCGGGGCGGTGCTAGACTACCTCCTCGACCCAGTCGAGTGCCCGGACGCCGACGAGGCCCTCGGCGCTTTGCGCGAGGCGACCGAGGACTGTCTGCGCCATCAGATCGGCCTGCTGCACGGCCTCAAGCGGTGCGTGCGCGAGGTGCTCAGCGAGGTGGAGCCCAAGCGCCTCGAGAAGGAGGCAGGGGGGGAAGAGGTGAAGCTCGGCCCCCTGGCCATGTCGCGCAAGAACCTGCCCGGAATGAAGCAGACCGCATGGCGCAACTACGTGGAGAAATACCAGCGCCTGGCGACGATGGACGAGGCGACCTTCAACAAGTTGCTCCGTCCGGTGCTCGGACGCGGCTGGCTGGAGATGCAGGACCGGGGGGATGACGATGCCCGATGAATGGGGCATGGTTGCGCCATGATTCGAGGAGGATTTTCGATGCCCAGGTTTGTCTTCCGTTTGCTACTCGTCGCGGCGTGCGTCGCAGTGTTCGCTACCGCCTGCGGCCATAAGCCGCCGGTGCTGACCATCAATCTGCGTGGCGACGCGGTGCTCAATCCCGACCCGGGAGGGGCGTCTCTGCCGGTGGTCGTGTACCTCTACCAGCTCAAGCGCCGGGACAAGTTCGAGCAGGCCGACTTCCGGGCCCTCTGGAAGTCGCCGGGCGATGCCCTTGGTGGCGATCTCGTGGAGAGTCAGGAGATCACCCTCCGGCCCGGCGAGGCCCGCGAGATCCAGATTCGACGAAACCTCGACACCCGCTTCCTCGGGGTCGTCGCCCTGTTCCGTGAGCCTGAGGGCGATCGCTGGCGGCGCGTCCTGCCGCTCGACGAGAAGAAGCGCAAGCAGGCCGTGCGCCTCTCCCTGCGTGGCAGCCAGGTGGAGATGGATGCCACGACTAGTGGATGGTTCGGCTTCGGCTCGAAGTCGGAGGGTAAGTGATGGCTGGTGTGCCGCCGATCCTGTGGTCGGAGGGGATGCTCCTCACACCCCACCACTTCCAGCACGACCGGCGTGAGCGAGAGGTCACGCGCGGCGCTCTGCTGGCCTCCTTGCACCCCTACCCGTGGGGGCTGACACGGCTGTCCATCGCGACGGAGGCCCTCTCCAACGGCGTCCTGAGACTCGAAGAGTGCGCCGGTGTGCTGCCCGGCGGCCTCGCCTTCGATCTGCCGGGCCAGGACCCCCTGCCCGAAGGCCGCGGTGTGGGGGACTACTTCGCGCCCCAGGCCGCGGGCCTCGCCGTGTACCTTGGTCTGCCGCGGCGCCAGGCGGGTCAGCCCGCCGCCCATCTCCTGTCAGACGCGGAGCCACCCTCCACGCCGGTCCGGTGGAGCGAGGAGCGACTCACCGCAATCGACGAGAACAATGGTATCAACGAGCAGGCGATTGCCGTCGCCCGGGGCCAGTGGCGCCTGCTATTCGAGGGTGAGGAGCTGGATGGCTTCGACTATCTGCCGATCGCCCGCCTCGCCCGTACGGCCGCCGGTGCCCTCACCCTGGACCCGGCCTATGCACCGCCCTCCCTGCACCTGGCCGCGGCGCCAACCGTCGCGAACGAGGTCCATGGTCTGCTCGAGCAGCTCTCGGCAAAGAGCAGCGCGCTGTCGGCCCAACGGCGGCACCGCACCCGTGACCTGGTGGAGTTTGGCACGGCCGATACCGCCACCTTTTGGCTCCTCAACACGGTCAACTCGGCGCTCCCCCTGGTTGCGGACCTGGCACGTACCCCGGCGACCCATCCTTACAGTGCCTACCGGGTCTTGGCACAGCTCGCGGGGTCGTTGGCCACCTTCGCCACGGAGATCGCGGCGCGGGACGTGCCGCCGTATCGCCACGACGACCTCGGGGCAACCTTCGCAGGCTTCCACGACCTCCTCGGCCGCCTCCTTGGCACCGTGGTGCCGACCCACTGCGTCAATCTTCCGATGGAACGCGTGCGGGAGTATCTGTACCGCGGGCGTGCCGATGATGCCGAGCTGTTCGAGAAGGCCGAGTTCTACATGGCGGTGAGCGCCGAGGCGCCGGAGAGCACGCTGATTCGCGACGTACAGCAGAAGTCCAAGGTCGCCTCGCCGGACCAGATCGACGCCTTGATCTCCTCGGCGCTCCCGGGCATCCCGGTGGTCCATAGCCCACGGCCGCCCGCGTCGCTGCCGGTGAAGACCGGCACGGTCTACTTCCGCCTGGAGCCGGGTGCACCCGCCTGGACTGCGGTGAAGGCGAGTCGCTCCCTGGCGGTCTACCTGCCGGTCTCGGCGCCGGAGCTTCGGTTCGAAGTGGTCGCAATCAAGGGGTGATGCTCCGCTCGTGAGGCGCAGACTACGCAGATGAGTGCGCAACGATTTCACGCCGTAGGGTGCGCCAAGCGCAGCGCGGCCCACCGCCCCGGAGCTATGGCATGGCACCGCAGGAATCGGTGTGCCTCGCTTCGCTCGGCACACCCCTACGCGGATTGGCATCGCCCGCATGGGGTCGTCTGTCGTTTCGGGGACATCGTGTCCACCCGGAGAGTGAGTCAGTAATGGAATCTTCATCCAAGGGAGGACGGCGGCTGGCCGACCTGTGTACCGATCTCCTGGCCCTGACGGTCCAGATTCGTGCCGGCGCCGACCCAGGCGGTGCTGAGGAGGTGCGCCGTCAGGTAGACCGTGGCCTCTATCGGCTGGAGCTGGAGGCGCGAGAGGCAGGTTTCCCCGGCGATTGGGTGGAGTCGGCGAAGTACGCCCTGTGCGCCTTTCTCGATGAGGCGATCCTGGCGTCGATCCTGCCGTTCCGAGAGGAGTGGTCGGCCAAGCCACTGCAGCTCGAGCTATTCGGCGAGCGCCTGGCCGGAGAGGGGTTCTTTCAACGCCTCGCCGAGATGGGTCGGCGCATGACCGAGATGGAGCAGGTGATCGAGGTCTACTACCTGTGTCTCTCTCTCGGCTTCGAGGGGCGTTACCGGGTGGAGGGGCCGGAGCGGCTGCGACAGCTCACCGCCGACCTCTCCACGGATCTGGCGAAGCTGCGCAAGGGTGGCGATGAGCTCTCGCCACCGCCACCGCCCGAGGCTGGCGGCATCGCCGGCCAGGTCGGCAGGCGGCTGCCGCCGTGGGTCGCCCTGGCGGTGAGTGGCGCGGTGCTGGTGATGCTCTACTCCGGATACGCGGTGCTGTTGCACCGCGAAGCGGCACGGCTGCCGCTGGCAGCACCGGTGGCGGAGGCGGCGCAATGAAGCTCCTCCTCACCCTGCTCAAGGACCGGCGGCTGGTGGGAACCGTCGGCCTGCTCGCCCTGCTCGCATTCATCTGGTTCGGCGGCGCCCTACTGAAGCTCGGCGTGACCGTACGCCTGGCGCTGTTCGCCGTGGTGTTCGTGATCGCGGCGATCGTCTACATTGTCGGCCGCATCCTGGAGGCGCGGCGTGCGGTAAAGCTGGAGACCGCCCTGTGGGCGCAGGCGGACGCACAGGCCGCGGACGCCCGGCCTGAGCGCAAGGAAGAGATCCAGGCAGTCAAGGGGCAACTCAAAGAGGCGGTCACCGCCCTCAAGGCCTCCAAGCTGGGGCGTGGCATCGGAGGCAAATCGGCGCTTTACGCCCTGCCGTGGTACATGATCATCGGTCCGCCGGCCTCGGGTAAATCGACGGCACTGAAACACTCCGGTCTCAATTTTCCCTTCGCCCAGGGCAGCGAGCGCGGCGTCCAGGGCGTGGGCGGCACGCGCAATTGCGACTGGTGGTTCACCGATCAGGCGGTGCTCCTGGACACCGCCGGCCGCTACACCACGAGTGAGGAGGACCGGGATGAGTGGCTTGCCTTCCTTGACCTGCTGAAGCGCAACCGGACGCGCAAGCCGATCAACGGCGTGATGATCGGCGTAAGCGTCGCGGATCTGCTGGAGGGCGGCGAGCACCAGGTGGAAGACCACGCCAAGCGCATTCGCGAGCGGATCGACGAGCTGATCGGCCGTCTCGCCGTGCAGTTCCCGGTCTACGTCCTGTTCACCAAGTGTGACCTCATCCAGGGGTTCGTCGAGACCTTCGGTGACCTCGGTCGGGAGGAACGTGGCCAGGTGTGGGGTGTCACCCTGCCATTCGGCGGCCCACCGCCGTCGGGGGAAGAGCTGGACGCCCACTTCGCTGCCCTGCAGACCCGCCTCGCCCGTCGTCGCCTGGTGCGTCTCGGTGAGGTACGAGGAGCACGTGACCAGCTGCTGTGCTTCACATTCCCGGAACAGGTGGCAGCGGCATTGCCGGTGTTGCGTCAGTTCCTGACGGCGCTGTTCACCCCCAACCCGTACCAGGAGAACCCGCTGTTCCGAGGCTTCTACTTCACCTCGGGTACCCAGGAGGGGACGCCGATCGACCGCCTCATCGAGTCCATGGGGCGCTCGTTCAACATCGGAGGCATCGCGGCGGTGGTGGAGCAGGAGCGGGAGAAGAAGAGCTACTTTCTGCGCGGCCTGTTCACCGACGTCATCTTCCCGGACCGTGACCTCGCCGGCCCAAGCCGTCGCGGCGCACGGCGACAGTCGTGGTTACAGCTCGGCTCCGTCACCCTCGCCTTGTTGCTGCTCGTGGGCGGCGCTACCGGGATCACATTCTCGTGGCTCGCCAACCGCACCCTCCTGTCGGGAGTGGGCAAGGCGGTGCGTGCCGAGGCTCAGGCGGCCCCGGGCTCCGCGGAGCATTGGCAGGCGTTGGACAAGGTGCGTGGCTTCGCCTTGAAGCTCAACGAGTACCACCGGGATGGGCCGCCGCTCCACCTGCGCGGCGGCCTCTACACCGGGGATTCGGTGGAGGACGAGCTGCGCCACCTCTATCTGCGGCGGCTCCGCGAGGTCTACCTGGAGCCTGCGGCGATGCACCTGGCGCGGGACATCGGGTCGACCCTCACCGCCTCCGAGGGCGGCGAGGCGGCCTACCCGCTGCTCAAGGGCTACCTCATGCTCGGTGACCCGGAGCGCGCCGATGCAGACCTGTTGCGCAGCGTCCTGGAGCCGCGCTGGGGGATCGATCAGCCCCTACCCACGGAGAAGGTCGGCCGCGAGGCGCTGGACGCGATCGCCGGTCGTCACCTCGATGCCTACCTCGCCCAGGTGGGTGAGGACGACATGCCCACCATCGAAGTGGACGAGCGCGTGGTGGCCGATGCACGCCGCGCCCTGACGCGCATCCCGCCGGCGGAGCGGCTCTACGCGGGCCTGCGTGACCGCCTGAGCCGGGAGATCCCACCTCTCACCTTGGCCACCATCACGCGCTGGAAGCGGGAGGCGCTCCTCACCGATCCGGTGGAGGTGCCGGGGATGTATACCCGGCAGGCGTACACCGAGCGAGTGCTACCGCTGATCGACGAGCTGGCGCACACATCCGTCGAGGATGCATGGATCCTCACCCCGGAGGGCGGTCGTGCCGCCCTGGGCGAGGACGAGGCGGACGAGCTCCGTCAGGCGATGGAGAGGCTGTACGCGCGCGATTATTTGAAGGCATGGACCGCCTTCCTCGGTGGCCTATCGATCGTGCCGTTCCGTGACAGCGAAGACGCGATCCGCAAGCTCGATCTCCTCGCCGGTCCGGACTCGCCGCTCCCACTGCTGTTCGAGACCGTCGCCGACAACACCGATTACCGGCCGGAGCGCGGGGTGGAGGTCGATCGTACGACCATCGCGCGAGTGACCGGCGCGGTCAGCCGCAAGCTGGGTCTGGGCAACGAAGGTCGCGATATGGCGCGGCAGGCGGCGGCAAAGGAGCTGTCGGATAAGGAGCGCGAGGCGGGGCCTATGGCACAGGTCACGGAGACCTTCGAGCCGGTGCGGACGATCCTGGAGAAGGGGGACAAGGCCGACCAGTACTCCCTCGATCAATACCGCACTCGCCTGATTTCCCTGCGTGATCGTCTCGCCTCCCTGCGCCAGGCGGAGAGCCGTGAGGAGGCGACCGCCACCTTCGCCCTCGGTGCGCTCACCAACGCCTCCGGCAACGAGATCCGCGACGTCCTGTCATTCAGCGGTCGCGTCGCCGACCGGTTCGGCTCCGGCCTCCGTACCGCCGTGCGGCCGTTCTTCGAGCGTGTCGTGCGTAATAGCTACCAGGGAGTGCTCGCGGAGGCCCAGACCTCCCTCAACACCGCCTGGGCCGACTCGGTGGTGCGTCTCTATCGCAAGCGGCTACAGGGGCGCTATCCCTTCGACCCGCGGGGCCGCGAAGACGTGCCGATCGGTGAGCTGATTGATTACTTCCAGCCGAAGCAGGGGGCGTTCTGGAAGTTCTACGGCACTCATCTCTCGCCGTTCTTGAGCGAGGGACGTGGGGGCCTGCGGCCACGGGTGTGGCTCGACGGCGGCGTCGCTGTGAGCGACGAGGCGCTGCGTGCGATCGAGGTGGCGCGGCAGGTCACGGACTCCTTCTTTCCGCGCAACGCCCAGGACCCACGCGTCGAGTTCCAGGTACGGATCCACCCCACGCCCGGGCTGGAGGAGATCGTCCTGGAGATCGACGAGCATCGCGAGCGTTACCGCATGACGCCGGAGGAGTGGGTGCCGCTTTCCTGGCCCGGTGCCTACGGCAGCGGCAAGGCGGCGATCGAGGCGGTGCCGATCGGCCGCGGGCAGCGTCGGACCCTGCGCTTCGATGGGGCCTGGGCGCTGTTCCGCCTCCT
Source organism: Nitrospirota bacterium (assembly GCA_050050395.1). Lineage (GTDB taxonomy): Bacteria > CG2-30-53-67 > CG2-30-53-67 > CG2-30-70-394 > CG2-30-70-394 > DASWHD01. Next base: position 18,365 of record JASFUG010000002.1, on the reverse strand, counting down.
CGATCAGGCGTCCATCACGACGCGCAGCCGCACCGCGTTCGAGGCCAAGTGGCGCATCGGCGAGGAGGGGACCCAGCCCACCCCGGTGTCCATCGACGTCAAGGCAAGCGCCTACGCCAACCCGTTCCGCGGCACACGCCCCGCCGACTTCCGGCCCCCCGGGAGGCTGGCGCCGTGATCGGCTGGCTTCGCAGCCGTGCCGCGACGGCGCCGGTCGTTGGCTGTTACGGCAAGCTTCCAATGGATCGGGAGTTCCTGCGCCTCAATGCGACGCATCCCGAGGTGGCGGCGGTCGACCGCTGGATCCAGGGGGGAATGGCGGCGGCACACAGCCGTCTCGACGGCAGACCCGAAGGGGAGGGCCGTGGGGTGTACGGGGGCTGGCGTGGCGGCGACTTCTTTTTCCCGCCACCGGAGAAGGGGCAGCGCTACTGCATCGGTCACATGCACCCGAGCCAGGACAGCGCAGGCCGGCGGTTCCCCTGCACCCTGTTTCTCCTGGCTGGCGCCCGGCAGGCGGAGCCGGCCTTCCTCGTACCCTTGCGTTACCAGGCGTACCTCGACGGTGCGGCGCAGGTGGCACGGACCGGCGAGGAGATGGTCGATCGCACGGCGTGGCTGGAACGTGTGCGCGGCCTGGCAGCCCTCGTCGAGCCCCGGGAGGTTGTCTATCCGGTCGAGGAAGAATTGGAGGCGCGCCTCTCTCGCCTGCTCCCCGATGCGGAGATCTACGCCCCGACATTGCAGCTCCTGATCGAGACGGTGGTCGATCGGCCGCGTGGCGGCTGGGTCCTCCGCCTACCCGTGGCGGAGGGGCAGGGAACCACGTCCGGCTGGCTCCATCTTCTGGATTGTCTGCGGCCGCGGGACGCTGCGAGCCATGCGGCCGTTTGGGGGGACGACGTGCTCTGGGTGGTCGGCGGGTCGCCTGCTCCCGGTGTCTTCCTCACTCTCCTGGGGATGGGCCAGGACGAGCGGTTGGTCGATGCGATGGATGCTCCGACGCTGGCGGCAGCCGGTGGGCGCCTCGTGCCGGGGATCGCCGCGGCATTGGACGCCGGGGGAGTCCCGGTCTCGCGACTGGCGGGCTGGAGGTGGCGGTGATGGGTGAGCTGGCGACGAAGACGGTAGGGCTCGGCAAGACTCCCCTGGAGGGCGGCGACGGGCCGGTCGGGGTGGATGCCAAGTACGAGCCGGAATACGAGGAGCTGGCGGGTCAGGTGGCGCGACTCGGAAGCCTGAGTGGAACCCCCGTGGACTGGCGGCGGGTGGTGGAGCTGGCCACGGCCCTGCTGAGCAGCAAGTCGAAGGATCTCACCGTCGCGACCTATCTCTGTGCCGGCCTGCTCGATGTCGAGGGCTATGGAGGCCTGGCCGCCGGTCTGGAGGTGATCGCCGACCTCCACGAGACGTTCGGCGACACCATGTTCCCGAGCCGCCCGCGCGGCCGCACCAACGCCCTGGAGTGGCTCAAGGAGCGGCTCGAGGCGGGGATGGAGAGACAACTTGCGCGCCAGCCCGACGGCGAGGCCGTGGCCGCGGCGGTGACCCACCTGGGCCGTCTCGATGCCCTCGCCGCGGAGCGGTACGGGGACGCGGCACCCGCCCTGGGCCCGGTGCGGCGCAGCCTTGAGGGGATGGCGAAGGAGATCGCCGCGACGGCGGAGAAGAAGGAGGCACCCGCAGCGGCGACGGCGCCCACGGCACCGGCCGCCGCCGTGGGCGCCCTGGGCTCGCCCGAGGAGATTCTCAAGGCCCTGGCCGCTGCCGGTCCCCTGTTCAAGGAGGCCGATCCGGCCCACCACCTCGCCTACCGCCTGCCACGCCTGGCGGCGTGGGCGAAGCTTACCCAGCTTCCGCCCAACCAGGGGGGCAAGACCCAGATCCCTGCGCCGCAGCCGGCAACCCGCCAGGCCCTGGAGGGCCTCCTCGCCGCAGGTGACTGGCAGGGCTTGGTGAATGGTTGCGACGCGCGTCTCGCCATCGAACCCCTGTGGCTCGACCCGCAGCGCTGGGTCGTGCAGGGGTTGCGCGGTCTCGGCTCGGCTTATGCGGCCGCGGCCGACGGCGTCGTGGCGGAGCTGCGCCTGTTCGTGACCCGCCTGGTCGGCGTCGACAAGCTCACCTTCCGTGACGGGACGCCGGTGGCCGACGGTGAGACCCGGATGTGGCTGGAGAGCGAAGTCCTGGCGGTCGGCGGCGGCGGGGCGGTGGCCGAAGGGGAGGGGGAGGCGCCGGCGTGGGCACTGGGGGCGGCGGAGGCCCGCAAGCTGGCGGCCGGCGGCGATTTGAAGGGGGCCCTTGCCTTGCTGCAAGGCGGGGCGCGCAGCGCAGACGATGGGCGCGGTCGGTTCCAGTGGCGTCTCGCCACCGCACGTCTGTGTCACGGTGCGGGCCGCCGTGACGTGGCCCTGCCCCTGCTGGAGGACCTCGATCGGGAGAGCGTGGCCCGTGACCTCGCGGCGTGGGAGCCGACGCTGGCGCTGGACGCCCTCGGTGCCCTGCTAGAGGTGCGCAGCAAGGGGGCGGGTGGCAAGCCGACGCCGGATCAAGTACAGCGCCTGGAGGAGCTGCGCCATCGCCTGTGCCAGCTCGATGTGGTTGCTGCCCTCGACCTCGATGGAGTCAAATAGCTGCACATTTCTCAGGATCGTTTCGCGGGGTACGCCGCTGGTCGGATTCCCGCCACCTAAAAGGAGAACGCCATGGCAAAAGAAGGCTCGGTCGCTCCCAAGGAGCGGGTCAACATCACCTACAAGCCGGCCACCGGCGGTGCCCAGGAGGAGGTGGAGCTGCCCCTCAAGTTCATGATGCTCGGCGACTACACCCTGCGCGCCGACGACACGCCCCTCGAGGAGCGCAAGGCGATCCAGGTCGACAAGGACAATTTCAACGACGTGATGCGCAGCCAGAAGTTGGAGCTCGACGCGAATGTCGAAGATCGTCTTTCCGGCGTCGCGGGCGACCAGTTGGCGGTGCACCTCAAGTTCGACACCCTGGCGGACTTCAACCCGGAGAGCGTCGCACGTCAGGTGCCGGAGCTCGACCAGCTCCTGCAGCTGCGCAACGCCCTCACCGCGTTGAAGGGTCCACTCGGCAACCTGCCGGCGTTCCGCAAGAAGATCGAAAGTATCCTCGCCGACGAGACCAAGCGCGCCGAGCTCCTCAAGGAGCTGGGACCGTCGGGGGAGGGGGGGGAGAAGGCGTAGCTCCATTCCCCGAGAACGACAATAATTGCCGCGGCGGCGCCATGCCCGCCGACGTAAGGAGACCCGATTATGGCGGAAGAACAAAAAGAAGCCGCAGCCGCACCCGCGGCGGCAGAAGAGGCGGAAGGCAGCCTGCTCGATCAAATCCTCAGCGAGACCAAGCTCTCGCCCGCGGACGAGGGATACACCCTTGCCAAGCAGGGGGTGAGCAAGTTTATCGAGGAGCTGGTGACCCCGGCGCACGCCGGGGAGAAGGTCCATCAGTCAGTGGTCAACGAGATGATCGCGGAGATCGACAAGAAGCTCTCCTCGCAGGTGGATGCGATCCTCCACCACTCCGACGTGCAGAAGCTGGAGAGCGCCTGGCGCGGCCTGAAGTTCGCGATCGACCGCACCAACTTTCGCGAGAACATCAAGATGCAGATCCTCAACGTCTCCAAGGACGACCTCCTGGCGGACTTCGAGGACGCGCCGGAGATTACCAAGTCCGGGCTCTACAAGCAGGTCTATACCGCCGAGTACGGCCAGTTCGGTGGCGAGCCGTTCGGGGCGATGGTCGCCAACTACGAGTTCAGTGCTTCGTCTCCGGACATCGCCCTGATGCAGAACGTCTCGGCAGTGGGGGCCATGGCCCATACGCCATTTATCGCCTCGGCGGGGCCCAAGTTCTTCGGTGAGGACGACTTCCTCAAGATGCCTAACCTGAAGGACCTGCACGCGATCTTCGAGGGGCCGCAGTACGCCAAGTGGAACAGTTTCCGGGAGTCGGAGGACGCGCGCTACATGGCCCTCACCCTGCCGCGCTTCCTCCTGCGCCTGCCGTACGACGAGGAGAACAACCCGGTCAAGGCCTTCACCTACAACGAGACGGTCACCGACGACCACAAGAACTATCTCTGGGGCAATGCCTCCTTCGCGTTCGCCACCCGCCTCGCGGACAGCTTCGCCAAGTACCGCTGGTGCCCCAACATCATCGGCCCGCAGAGCGGCGGCACGGTGGACGACCTGCCCCTCCACCAGTACGAGGCGATGGGGGAGATCCAGACCAAGATCCCCACCGAGGTGCTGATCTCCGAGCGCCGCGAGTTCGAGCTGGCCGAAGAGGGCTTCATCGCCCTCGCCATGCGCAAGGGCAGCGATAACGCCTGCTTCTTCTCCGCCAACTCCTGCCAGAAGGCGAAGTTCTTCGGCACCAGCAAGGAGGGCAAGGAGGCGGAGGCGAACTACAAGCTCGGCACCCAGCTCCCGTACACCATGATCACGAACCGCCTCGCGCACTACATCAAGGTGCTGCAGCGGGAGCAGCTCGGCTCGTTCAAGGAGCGCGGCGACCTGGAAAAGGAGCTCAATACCTGGATCCGGCAATACGTCTCCGACCAGGACGTGGTCGACCCGCGTACCCGCGGCCGGCGCCCCCTGCGCCAGGCGCAGATCATCGTCTCCGACGTGGAGGGCGATCCCGGCTGGTACAAGGTCGACATGAAGGTGCGGCCCCACTTCAAGTACATGGGGGCGTTCTTCACCCTGTCGCTGGTGGGCAAGCTCGACAAGTAGTAGCCCTTCCGAAACCTGGAGGACCCGCCTGCGGATTCCGGAGCGGCACGGCCGAGGGGGTGGGTGCCGTTCAACCGCTGACGATTCGTTTTTCTTTTATTTCAATGAGTTAGGGTTTTCTTGGCGGTTCGGCACGGCTGGCACGGCGGCTGCTAAGAAGACGGTAGACACTCACTAACCGCTGCCACGGACGGCAAACCGGGCAGCCCCCCCGTAGAGGAGGACACACCATGCCAATGCCATGCCACATCACGTTCACAGGTGAGAATCAGGGAGAGATCGCCGGCTCCTGCGACATGGCCGGTCGCGAAGACACGATTCTCGTCGAGGCCTTCAACCACCAGGTGCGGATCCCGCGTGATCCCCAGACCGGCCTCGCCCAGGGCAAGCGAATCCACGAGCCGTTCACCATCGTCAAGTTCCAGGACAAGGCGAGCCCCCTGCTCTACCAGGCCCTGTGCACCGGCGAGCACATGAAGGAGGTGGTGCTCAAGTGGTACCGCATCGACCCCACGGGCCAGGAGGAGCACTACTTCACCACCACCCTGAAGGACGCGATCATCGTTAACATACGCCCCTTCATGCCCAACGCCCTCGACACCCAGACCGAGCAGTACGGCCACATGGAGGAGGTCTCTTGCACCTACAAGGAGATCGAGTGGACGTGGGAGGTCGACGGCGTTTCAGCGTCCGATAGCTGGATCGCACCGAAGTAGTTTGGGGCGCCGTGGCGGCCCGGTCTCGGGCCGCCACGTTTCGCCCGGCGATGGCGCGACATGGCGCGGGAACGGAGCCTCCTCGACCGTCTCGATGACCCGCGGCCCAATGCGCCGCGGCGGGTGGAGGAGTCTACCGAGGACCTGGCGGAGTCTGTCCTCGCCCACCTGCAGCGCATGCTCAACACCCGCCAGGGCAATTGTCTGACCCTGGACGACTACGGCATCCCCGACTTCACCGACATGGTGCACAGCTTTCCGGAGGCCGTAGGGCGGATGCAGCGGGCGATCCGCCATTCGATCGAGCGCTACGAGCCACGCCTACGCCGGGTACGAGTAAACCCGGTGGAGGACCCTGACGACTTCTTCCGCCTGCGCTTCGAGATCACCGGCGAGCTGGTCACCGCCGACGAGCAGGCCGCCGTCTGGTTCGAGACCACCATCTCGCCCTCTGGCCGCATCAGTGTGAAGGGATAATTTTTTCGCGTCGCGAAAAAATCATGTTCAACAAGTACTACCAGGACGAGCTCGCCTTCCTGCGGGAGATGGGTGAGGAGTTCGCCGCCGCCCACCCCCAGGTGGCGCACATGCTCGCGTCCCACGGCACCGATCCGGACGTGGAGCGCCTCCTGGAGGGGTTCGCCTTCCTCACGGGGCGGATCCGGCAGAAGCTCGATGACGAGCTGCCGGAGATCACCCACACTCTGATGGGGCTGCTGTGGCCACACTACCTGCGGCCGATTCCCGCGATGTCCGTGGTCGAGTTCCAGCCGCGGCCGGCGGCCCTGCGCGACCGCCAGGTGGTGGACCGCGGCATCGAGATCCACTCGGTGCCGGTGGACGGCACTCCGTGCCGGTTTCGCACCACGGCGGCCGTGGAGATGTGGCCGATTCAGCTCAGCGAGGCGCGGATCGAGGAGCCGGCGGGCGAGAGTCCGCGACTGGTCTTGACCCTCCGCCCCCTGGAAGGGGTAAGCCTCGCCGGCCTGGATGTGCAGCGCCTGCGGTTTCTCCTGCACGGCGAGCCGCGGCAGATGTACGGCCTCTATCTCCTGTTCACGCGCCTCGCGACGGGGCTCACCGTGGAAGCGCGGGTCGGAGGCAGGGCGACGGAGCGCCGCGACCTGCCGGCGCTGGCGGTGCGCCCGTGCGGCTTCGGCGACGAAGAGACGGTCCTGCCGTACCCGGCCAACGCCTTCCCCGGCTATCGCCTGGTGCAGGAATACTTCGCCCTGGCGGCGAAGTTTCTCGCCGTCGAGCTGACGGACCTTGCCACCAGTGAGCTCAGCGAGGCAGAGGAATGGGTCCTGCGCCTGCCGTACCGGCGCCCCGCGGGGGAGATGCCGCGGGTGACCGCCGACAACCTGCGCCTGTTCTGCACGCCGGTGGTGAACCTCTTCCCGCACCGCTCCGACCCCCTGCGCGTCGAGCACGACCGGACCGCATACCGGATCCGCCCCGAGGGCAAGGACCCGGCGCACTACGAGATCTACGCCATCGAGCGGGTCCTGGGCTGGGAAGTCGGGACCAGTCAGGAGCGCCGCTACGAACCGTTCTACGCCTTCTCCCACGAGATGGCGGCGCGCGAGCGCGACGCGCTTTTCTATCACACCCGACTCGTCGACTCGGTGGTTGGCCAGGGGACCGAGACCTACATCACGTTCGTCTCCCGCAGCGGGGAAGCGGCCATGCCGCCCACCGAGACCGTCGGGATCGAGATGACCTGCACCAATCGCCGCCTGCCGTCGAGCCTCGGGGTGGGCGACATAAACGTGGCGACCAGCACCTCTCCCGAGTACGCGACGTTCACGAACATCACGCGGGTCACCGGGGCCGTGCCACCGCCCCTGGGCGAGGGGTTGCACTGGCGCCTGATCTCGCACCTCGCCTTGAGCCGCCTGCCGATGATGAGCGCCGACGTCCTGCGCGGAATCCTCTCCCTGTACAATTTCCAGGCGCGAGTCGACCGCCAGGCTGCGGCGGCAAACCAGCTCCGCCTGGATGGCATCCGCGCCGTGCACGTCACCTCGGCCGACCTGCTGTTCCGTGGTGCGCCGGTGCGCGGCAGCGACGTGTCGGTGGAGCTCGACGAGGAGAGCTTCACCGGCGAGGGGGATATGGTGCTGTTCGGCACCGTATTGAATGAGCTGTTCGCCACTCTCTCCACCATCAACGCCTTCACCCGCCTCACGGTCCGTGGGGTGCGGCAAGGGGAGGTCTACCGATGGCCGGCACGCCTCGGACGACAGACGCTCCTGTGATGCGCCGCCTGCTGGCGGAGGCGCGGCGTTTTCCGTTCTTTCAGGCCGTACGGCTGCTGGAGGCCGCACGTCCCGACGCCGCGCCGATCGGAGGCGCGGGACCGGCGCAGCGTGAGGCGATTCGCCTCCGTCCGGCCGCGAACTGTGCCTTTCCCGCCAGCGATGTGGTGGAGATCCACGAGATCGACAGCGGCCGGGCCGCGAGTGGTCCACGGATGCAGCTCACCACCTCGTTCCTCGGCCTCTATGGGGCGGACTCGCCGCTTCCCGCGTACTTCACCGAGGCGGTGCTGTGGCAGAACGACGAATCCACGCGCCGGGAGTTCCTCGATCTCTTCCACCACCGCCTGCTGTCGCTCCTCTATCGAGCGTGGCTGAAGTATCGGTACGCCCTGCGTTTTCGCACCGGGGGAAATGACGATCTGTCTCCCCTGTTGCTCGGCCTCGTGGGCGTGGCCACGGAGGGATGCGGCGCAGCGGTGGGGATGGATCCGGTCCATCTCCTGCACTACGCCGGGCTACTGGGCAGCGAGAGCCACTCGGCGCGCGGTCTGGAGTGCCTGCTGAGCGACGAGCTCGGAGGCGTCGCGGTGCTCGTCGAGGAGTGCGTCGCGCGCTGGGTGACGATCGCGCCGGAGCAGCTGGCCCGCCTCGGCGGTGCGACCGCCCGTCTCGGAGAGACGGCGGTCGCCGGCCGCCGTGTCTTCGATCGCGCCGGAAAGTTCGCTGTCCGTATCGGACCGGTGTCGTTCACCCTGTTCGAGGCGCTGCTCCCCGGCGGCCAGGCACTGCGTGCCGGCCTCGCCCTGGTTCACTATTACCTCCGCGACCCTCTCGCCTGCGACGTCCACGTGCAGCTCCACCGCGCGGAGGTGCCGCCCTTGCGTCTAGGTGCCGCCGACCCCGCGCCGCGCCTCGGATGGACCACATGGCTCGGTACCTGCGCCGAAGATCCGGTGGTCTGTCTCGCCGGCGTGGCGTAAACGACGATTTGCCGCGGATGGTGCCGCATGATGTGATTGCGAACGAGCTAGACGACGACCGCGGTTTCACCACAGAGTCACAGAGGGCACAGAGAAGGAAGAGCAAAGGGAACGAGTGACTTGGGGGGTCTCTGTGCTCTCTGTGTCCCTGTGGTGAGGACAGAAGGTTCTCGCCAGGCAGTCCTTAATCGGTCGTAGAAATCTGCGTAATCTGTGGCAAAAAAAGACTTTCTGTAGTGCTCCCATGAGGAGGGATAGACCATGATCAGTGTCGATCTGAAGCCGTTGCTCCAGCGGCTCAACACCAGGACCACCAAGGCGATGGAGGGGGCCGCCGGCCTGTGCGTGGCACGGGGTCATTACGAGGTGACCGTCGAGCACGTGCTGCTCAGGATCGCCGAGGACGCCGATGGCGACGTGGTGCAGATCCTGTCGCACTTCGACATCGATGCGGCCGACTTCCTGCGTGCCGTGCAGGAGACGGTCGAGGACCTCAAGACAGGCAACACCGGCCGGCCGGTCTTTTCACCTACCCTCATGGAGTGGATCCAGGAGGCGTGGCTGGTGGGCTCGGTGGAGCTGGGTCTCGCCGAGGTGCGCTCCGGCGTCCTCTTTTCCTGCCTGGCCTCCAACCCACGCCGCTTCGGTAACGGCCCCTACCTCGACCTGCTGGAGAAGGTCGGCAAGGACGAGCTACGTCGTAACCTGCTGACCATCGTCTCCGGCTCGGTGGAGGACGTACGGGAGCCGGGTCGCGCCGCCGCAGCACCGGAAGGCGCGCCCGGGCCCCGTGGTGACACCGCCCTGGGCCGCTTCACCATCGACTTCACCGCCGAGGCGCGCGCCGGGCGGATCGATCCGATCTTCGGTCGCGACCGGGAGATCCGTCAGATGGTCGACATCCTCGGCCGGCGCCGCAAGAACAACCCGATCATCGTCGGCGAGGCGGGCGTCGGGAAGACCGCCCTGGTGGAAGGGCTTGCCCTGCGCATCATCGAGGACGATGTGCCGGAGATCCTCCAGGGAGTCGATCTCCTCGGCCTCGACATGGGGCTCCTCCAGGCCGGTGCCAGCGTGAAGGGAGAGTTCGAGAACCGCCTCAAGGGGGTGATCGACGAGGTGAAATCGTCCCCCAAGCCGATTGTCCTGTTCATCGACGAGGCCCACACCCTGATCGGCGCCGGCGGTGCTGCCGGGGGCGGTGACGCGGCCAACCTGCTCAAGCCGGCCCTCGCCCGGGGAGAGCTGCGTACCGTCGCGGCGACGACCTGGTCGGAGTACAAGAAGTACTTCGAGAAGGACCCGGCCCTCGCTCGGCGCTTCCAGCCGGTGAAGGTCGACGAGCCCGACGCGGACGGGGCGACCGGCATGCTGCGCGGCCTGCGCGAGCGCTACGAGCAGGCCCACGGCGTGCACATCGCCGATTCGGCGGTGGCCGCCTGTGCCTCCCTCGGCAGCCGCTACATCAGTGGCCGCCAGCACCCGGACAAGGGAGTCGACCTACTCGACACGGCGGCCGCGCGGGTGAAGATCGCCATCACCAGCAAGCCCGGCAGCCTGGAGGACCTGGAGCGGCGCGTGCAGACTCTGACTCGCGAGCAGGTGGCCCTGCAGCGTGACGCGGAGAGTGGCTTTGAGGTGGACCGTGAGCGTCTCCAAGAGCTGACTGGGCTCCTTGAGGAGGCGCAGGAGAAGCACGACGCCCTGCGCGAGCGGTGGCTCAAGGAGAAGGAGGCGGTCTCCCGCCTGCTCGATCTTCGCAAGCGGGTGAGCCTGGCGGAGGCCGGCAAGACCCCGGACGTTGCCGAGGGCGAAGTCGGGACCGAGGCGGCGGGGGCGACCCCGGCCGAAGCCGTCTCCCTGGAGGATCTGCGCGCCGAGCTCGCCGCCGCCGCGGCGGCCCTGAAGGAAATCCAGGGAGAGGCACCCATGATCCCCACCGAGGTGACGGGGGAGACGGTCTCCCAGGTGGTCGCCGACTGGACCGGGGTACCGGTGGGCAACATGGTGAAGGACGAGGCGACGGCGGTGCTCGACTTCGACCGCCGCCTCAAGGAGCGCATCAAAGGGCAGGATCAGGCGGTGGCCGCGGTCGCCCAGGGGATCAAGGCGGCCAAGGCCGGGGTACAGGACCCCAGCAAGCCGATAGGGATCTTCCTGTTCGTCGGCACCTCCGGCGTGGGCAAGACCGAGTGCGCCCTCGGCGTCGCCGACCTGTTATTCGGCGGTGAGCAGTTCATGACCAGCATTGCCATGAGCGAGTTCCAGGAGAAGCACACGGTGAGCAAGCTGATCGGCTCACCACCCGGCTACGTCGGCTACGGCGAGGGCGGCGTTCTCACCGAGGCGGTCCGCCAGCGGCCGTACTCGGTGGTGCTGCTGGACGAGGTGGAAAAGGCAGACCCGGAGGTTCTGAACCTCTTCTACCAGGTCTTCGACAAGGGGACCCTGAGCGACGGGGAAGGGCGCGAGATCGACTTCAAGAACACCTGCATCTTCCTTACCAGCAACCTGGCCACCGACGAGATCATGGCCCTATGCACCGACGGCGAGCGGCCCACTCCCGAGGAGCTGGCCACTGCCATCCGCCCGATCCTCTCCGCCCACTTCAAGCCGGCGCTGCTCGCGCGGATGATGATCGTTCCGTTCTACCCCCTGGGTCCCGACGTCCTCGGTGACATCGTGCGCCTGAAGATGAAGAAGGTGGTGCGCCGCCTGCACGACAGCCACCGCATGGCCTTCCACTACTCGGACGCCGTGGTGGAGCAGATCGCCGCGCGCTGTACCGAGGTGGAGACCGGGGCACGCAACATCGACCACATCCTGCAAGGCACGCTGCTGCCGCAGATCTCCACCGAGCTGTTGCAGCGCATGAGCGCCGGCCCCCTCCCGAGTCGCCTGGACCTGGAGCTGACTGAGGCAGGAGAGTTCGCCATGACGTTCGGCGAAGTGGAGTAGGTGGGGTGAGGTTGGCGGATTGCCAAACCGGAGCGGCGTTCCGGATTCCGGAGAAGTGCGAAGGAGCCGTGTCGTGGCGACCGCACGGCGTCCAGCGCGGAGGTGCTTGTCGTTACACGGCTTTGCCTTTGACGGCAGGGTGGCACGGCCATTGCTTTTGGCGGGGTGAGCACTCTTTGCCACACCCGATCGAGGCGATTGCTGTGACCGAGACTTCCCCCACCGATCAAAGGACGCGCGAGATCTTGCAGCTCGCTCACGAGGTGCATCGGTTGTTGGGTGCGGGCTGGCCCGAGGCGGTGTATCGCGACGCGCTGATGATCCTTTGCGAGGAGCGTCTCATCTCCTGTCGGCGCGCTGCCGGTATCCGCGGCACGGGTCCCGTGAGGGCCACGATCGTCTGTCACGGATCGATCCTGGTGCGAGTTTGCCGCGGGCTCGTCGAAGAATCGGGGCTGCGCCACGGCCTCGTCGCCGCGGGGCTGGAGCGGGCGCTGCTGCTGCGTTTTGACGATCAGCACGTCGTCAGTGAGGTCGTGAGAGTGGACGTGCCGGTGCACACGATGATGGCCAGTCCATCGCGCCCGGCCTTATAGCGAGTAACCCGAGGAGACCATGGCCGTCATACGCAATCGCGCAGCCGAGGCCGACCTGACCTTTCGGGTCGGAGCTCTGGATGACACTGTCCTGAAGGTCGTGCAGTTCAACGGCACGGAGGGGATCTCGCAACTCTTCCAGTTCACCCTGGACCTCGCCAGCACCGACGGCGAGATCGATTTCGCCAAGGTGTTGGGCGAGGCGGCCCTGCTCACCATCCAGGGCAACCCCGAGCCGCGTCACGTGAGCGGCATCGTGTCGCGTTTTGAGCAGGCCGGCCGGGGCACCGACTACACCCGCTACCGCGCGACCCTGGTACCGGCGCTCTGGCTCCTGACTCAGCGCCAGAACTTCCGCATCTTCCAGGAGAAGTCGGTGCCGGACATCGTCAAGGCGGTGCTTGAGGAGGCCCAGGTCCCCAGCGATAGCTATCGCTTCTCATTGAAGGGGACCTACAAGCCACGCGAGTACTGCGTCCAGTACCGGCAGAGCGACATGGACTTCATCGCCTACCTCCTCGAGGAGGAAGGGATCTGCTACTTCTTCGAGCACAAGGAAACCGGCCACGTGGCTGTGTTCGGTGATAGCCCGGACGCCCACACCGATATCGTCAAGCCGACCACCGTGCTGCTCAACGACGAGGGATTTGGGACCACCACCGAGGAGTTCATCCAGGCGTGCCAGGTGACGCAGGAGATCCGATCCGGCGCAAGCCAGCTCCGCGACTACAACTTCACCAAGCCCTCCCTTGATCTGACGGCGAGCGCCGACGGTGACAAGTGGAAGGAGCTCCAGGTTTTCGATTATCCCGGTGGCTACCGGGAAAAGGACGTTGGTACCGAGCTTGCCAAACGGCGCAGGGAAGAGGGCGCCGTGCCGGCCGACGTGATGACCGCCCACAGCGACTGCCGGCGGCTGGTGAGTGGCTACAAGTTCACCCTCGATGGCCACGAGCGGTCGAGCTTCAACCAGTCCTACCTGATCACCGCCGTGCAGCACTACGGCTTTCAGCCGCAGGCGGTCGGAGCGGAGGCGACAGGTACCGAGGGCGGCCAGCAGATCTACGAGAACGATATCGAATGCATCCCGGCGAGCCTGTCCTTTCGCCCGCAGCGGGTGACGCCGCGGCCGATGATCCCCGGGACCCAGACGGCACGGGTGGTCGGGCCCTCTGGCGAGGAGATCCACACCGACGAGCACGGCCGGGTCAAGGTGCAGTTCCACTGGGACCGGGCGGGGATCAACGACGACAAGGCGTCGTGCTGGGTGCGCGTCGCCCAGGCCCATGCCGGCAGCGGCTACGGCTGCCTGTTCCTGCCGCGGGTCGGGCAGGAGGTCGTGGTGGCCTTCGAGGAGGGCGACCCGGATCGCCCCCTGATCACCGGCAGCGTCTACAACGCCGACCAGGTGCCGCCCTACAAGCTGCCGGACAACAAGACCCGCAGCGTGATCAAGACCGACAGCTCGAAGGGCGGTGGCGGCTCCAACGAGATCTCCTTCGAGGACAAGAAGGGCGACGAGCAGCTCCTGCTCCACGCCGAGAAGGACCTCGACCTCCGGGTCAAGAACGATCGCCGGGAGCACATCGGCAACGACCGCCATCTCGTGGTGGCGCGCGACAAGGTCCAGAAGGTGGAGCGCGACGAGCACTCCATGGTGGCGCGCGATCAGGTCACCGAGATCTCCCGGGACCAGTCGTTGAAGGTGGCCAAGAAGCAGTCCATCGAGATCGGCGAGAGCCGTTCGCTCACCGTCAAGGGCGACGTCATCGAGGCGTACAAGAAGAACTACAGCCAGGAGGTGGGCAGCGACCTCTTCATTAAGGCCATGGGCCTGGTCATCGAGGGGATGAAGGAGCTGACCATCAAGGTGGGTGGGTCGTTCCTCAAGGTCGACTCCAGTGGCGTCACCATCAGTGGCCCGATGCTCAAGCTCAACAGCGGCGGCTCCGCCGGCTCCGGCAAGATGGGCAAGGCGGTCGCGGCGGCCGCACCGCTGGAGGCCGCCGTCGCCGCGACGGTGGTCACCGGCAAGGGCCTGACCTACAGCAAGCAGAAGACGGAGATGGACCCCATCGTGGCCAAGGCCCTCGACGCCCCGACCCACAAGGATGCCGCCGAGGACGAGGAGGAGAAGTCGTGGCTCGAGGTCGAGCTGATTGACGAGGCCGATCAGCCGGTGGCCGGGGAGAAGGTCATGGTGACGATGCCCGACGGCAAGGTCTACACGGGCCGCACCGGTCCCGACGGCGTGCTCAAGGTCACCGGCGTGGAGAAGGGCGCCAACTGCAAGATCACCTTCCCCGACCTCGACAAGGAAGCGTGGGAGAAGGCGTGATGGCCACGGAGCATAAGGTCAAACAGGGCGAGTGCCTCTCCAGCATCGCAGCGAAATATGGCCTGTTCCCAGGTACGATCTGGGATGACCCCGCCAACGCCAAGCTGAAGGAGAAGCGCGGTGATGCAAGCGTCCTCGCCCCCGGCGACGTCGTTATCGTCCCGGATAAGCGTGGCAAGGAGGAGACCGGCGGCTCCGAACAGCGTCACCGCTTCCGGCGCAAGGGTGTGCCGGCGATGTTGCGTTTACAGATCAAACGAGACGATGAGCCGCGCGCGAACGTGCGGTTCGTGTTGACGGTCGATGGCACGACTACAGAAGGCACGACGGACGGCGATGGCAGGATTGAGGTGCCGATCCCTCCTGGTGCGCAGCAGGGTGAGCTGACGATCACCGACGGCGATGTCGAGGAGATTTATCCGCTTCGACTCGGCACCTTGGATCCAGTAGACACCGAGACGGGGGTTCGTGGGCGATTGCGAGGCCTGGGTTACGATGACAGCCTCGAGCTTGGCGACCTCCTGCGCGAGTTTCAGGAAGCGGAAGGCCTCGAACCCACAGGTCAACTGGACGAGCCCACGAAGAACAAGCTCAAGGAGGCGTTTGGACAATGAGCGACCTCGAAACCATCGCACGGCAGGTTGCGAACTCGGTGCTTCACAACGTGCTCAACGTCCGCACGGTGGACATCTTCTTCCAACGGTCTCCGGGAAACGACAACGGCGGAGACCGGACCGTCGCGGGGCTCCACTATCAGGTCCGTGCACAGGGATTCGTGATCCAGAGAGGCGTCACGGGAAACGATGGGCGAATTAACATGCCCATTCGCGGAGGCGTCTCGACCCTCGAGCTGTTACACGGCGGGAATCGCGTCGCCGAGTACGAGGTGCGTTTTTCGGCGGCCGCGCTGGCGCCGGTGGCCGATCTACGCGGGCAGAAACAGCGATTGCGTCTGTTGGGTTACCAGATCGGGCACGGCGGTCCCGACGGCAACGGCGTCGACAACACACCCGACGTCATGGAGTTCGAACGCTCCGTGTTGGATTTTCAGACCGACGAGTCGCTCTACAACGATGCGGTGATCAACGCCGCCGTACAGAATCAGATGACGAACCGCGCCGGCGCGTAGGTTGGGTGCGAGAGGGAGCTTAGACAATGGCCGTCAAGGTGAAGGTCCGGCACGACCGCCAGATCATCTGCCCTTTGCGGTTTACGCGGGCGGTGACGGGGCCGCCCGTGATCGACGCGCCCGAGGTGGATGACCGGGGCTTCGCCATGGGCGCGCGGCCCGGGACCTGGGGGAACTCCCCGGCGCGTGGCGCCATGGTCAGCATCACCGAGGGCGATACGGTCCGGGTCAAGGTGCTACGCGAGGACATCGACGCCGCGGCACCACTCTTCGCGACCAGTACGGATACGCAATGTGCCGAGGTCGTCGCCCCTGCGGGAGGCGGCCCGATCCCGAACGACGGGATCTTCAGCATCAAGGGCGTGCGTGACTATGCGAACAGGCCGGTGTCGATCCAGGTCCGTCTGGGTAGCACGACCGGGCCCGTGCTCGGCGAGCTGGAGCCGCATATCTTCCAGCTGCGCCGTCTTCGAGTCACCGCGCACCTGGTGACGATCCGAGGTGTCGCCACGGCTCGCACTGCAGCATCACTCGTCGCGACGTTCCGGAACATCAACATCATCTGGCGACCGCTGGGCATCGAGTTCATCTACAATGCCGCACAGACGCGATCCGAGAATCTCAACGTGCTGAGGGACGGGGTCACGCCGTTCGCCGTGGCTGGCCAGATGACCACCACGATGAGCGCCTCGGACCCCGGGCACACGAATTCCCCACAGGACTGGCGGGAGTTCTCGACGATCATCAACGCGCGTCCGAGGGCGAATCACATCAATGTTTACTTCGTCCACGCGGCGAACGAGGTCTTCGGACTGACATTCGACAACACCAACGCCAGACCCAACGGCTACGGCATCGTGAGCGCCGATAACGCCACGGATAACTCCGTGGCGCACGAGCTGTGCCACTACTTGGACAATCCGGGACATGGGCAAGATGCAGTCGCTCCGGGCGCCGCGCACCAGGATATGTGGGCTCGCCGACGGCTGATGTGGTCTCCCAGCCCGTACACCGCGACCGGGATCGCCCACCGCGACAACGTCGGCTACGGGGCAACGACGCGAGGCGCAAAGATCACCGTCAAAGACATGCCGGCTGCGGTCAGTGGTACCGACGGCGAAGCCGGTCGTGCGCGGCGGCGATCGTTGAATCCGTATTGACGGGAACATGTGCAATGTCATGGCCGCACGTCGTACCTCTCAGAACCCATGGCCGCGGATCGCGTTTCGCCCTGGCCGTCGGCGTGACCCCGCTGGTCGTGGGGGTGGTCCTTTGTGGAAGCCCGGCCGTGGGCAGCGACGCGCCGGTGGAGGCGGCGGCATCCGGTGCCGCGGTTGCAGGCCATGAGAAAGGCAACCCCATGAATACGCACGCCATCGCTCACCAGATCGAAGCCAAGGACTGGGACTTGCTGGAACGCCCGCCATCATCGGAACAGGCGAGCGAGGTCATCGGGATGCTGGAACACGCCGATCCAGAAGTCCGTGAGCTGGCCGTTTCGCTCCTCGACCGCATGGGCGGATCGGAGGTCAAGGCGAGCCTCTTCCGGGCGCTCGACGACGAAAACCAGATGGTTCGGGGCATCGCCGCCCGGAGCGTACGCCACCACTGTACGGGCGCGGATGTGCCGGCCCTCGTGGAGCGGCTCCAGCATCACGACGACGACTACGTCCGAGAGCAGGTTGCACTCGCGCTCGGTACTCTGGGTGACAAGGCGGCAATCGAACCGCTTCGCATACAGTTTGCCCGCGAGGGGTACCCGGATGCGAAGCACGCGATGTCGCTCGCCCTCGCCCGGCTGGGCGACGCAGAGCATCGACAGGCGTATCTGGACCGACTCATCCAGAATGACCCGCCCCTACGCGTCGCGGCCCTGGAGGATCTGCCCTATTTGAACGATCGCACGTTGGCGCAGGAGATCGTTCCATTGCTCGAAGACCTGCGGGACGCGAAGAACGTCGGTCCGTCGCACGGACCGTTCTGGATCCGGGTCTGCGACGTGGCGGTGAACTCGCTAGATGAGCTGCTCGATCATCCGTTCCCGTTCAAGGTGGAGGTCGTGAAGCGTTACACCCAGGCGGAGCTCGATCAGGCACGGGCCGCCCTCAGATAGCTTGTCCAGCGCCGCACCGCTCCGGATGTGCAATCCACCACGAAATTCCCCGTGCGAAAGTGCGGCACGGCACGCCATGACGACGATGATGCCCACTCTCGACAGATACGGAGCGCGGTTCGTAGCGCTGTTCTCCTCGCTGCTGCTGCTGCTGCTGCTGCCCGTCTCATGCGCGACGAAGTCCGATGTCACGGCGGACAATCGGCGTGCGGGTGCCGCTATGGGTGCCGTGGTCGGTGCGGGGATCGGCGCGGTGGCCGGTGGCGATTTGAAGGCCGCGGCGGCGGGCGCGGCGGTCGGCGGCGCGGTCGGCTACGGCGTCGGTTGGCTGGTGGAGCAGTATGAGGTGCGCAAGACCCGCGATGCGGCCGAGGTCGCGAACCTCTATGGCGCTGCTCCCGAAAGCGGTCCGCCGAAGATCGACGGCTACCGAACCTGGATGGATCCCGATGCGATCCGCACCGGAACGGAGGTGGGGTGGATTTCCACCTTCGCCATCCAGATCCCA
>JASFUG010000001.1:0-38662 GCA_050050395.1 Nitrospirota bacterium | reverse complement strand
AGGCGGACGGAAACACGAGAGTACTACCTCTCAAAAACTTGAAGGACATGGTCGCCTTCAGGAACCGCAGAATCGTCACTCAGGTCTGGCTTACGGATAACGGAAGACGTACGGCTGCAGCGCAGGTGGTCAATCACTTCCGATTGATCAAATCGAGGTCCGGCCACAGTCTGGACGGAAATTGAGGCGTTCTTCTGGATCTCGACGTCGTCACTGCGCGAGGATCCGTCGGCAGACACGGCTGAGTTCGCCGCGCGGGAGCCGCGGAGAGAACATCCGGGCAGCGCGCGAGACTCGACCGGGGGTTCGCTCCGCTAAGGAAGGCAGGAAATCAGGAGGAGTTGCCCGCACTACCAACCCCTCCTGCCTTCCTTAGAGGCATTTCTTTTCCCGGCAGCGCGGGATGGCCGTCGTGTACTGCAGGACAACGTTCACGCGGCAACCCCGGAGGCGAGGAGGCGAGCTCAGGACGGCCGGCTTCCTTTGTTCCCTCTCTTCCGGACCTCCCGGCTCCCGCGACGATGGGTGCCGCAGTCGGGTGAAAAATGGTGGCGGTGCAGGGAATTGAACCCCGGACACTGCGGATATGAGCCGCATGCTCTAACCAGCTGAGCTACACCGCCGCGCAGCCCGGAACCGGGGCGGGGACGCTACCCGGACGAGCCTTGCCGGTCAAGGGATTCGGCCGTCCGCCGCCACTGCCGGCGCGGCTTGACTTGGTGAGTTGCGGCCATCGAAGATCGGCCGCGTTGTCGTTCCCCCCTGCCCCCCTCCTCCCGTGCTCCTGACACTCCTGCTGGTCCTCCTCGCCCCGGCATCCGCCTGGGCCCTCGCCGGTCCCTCTACCAGCCATTCGGTCCTGGCCCTGGTGCTGAACGCGGGCTGGATGGTGCAGTTCGTCCTCCTGCTGCTGCTGTTCTTCTCCGTGGTGTCGTGGGGCATCATCGCCCTCAAGTGGCAGATGGTGAAGGCCGCCCGCGCCCGCTCCCGGGCCTTCCTGGAGGTTTTCTGGAAGACCGAGCGGCTGAGCTCCATCTTCGACGCCGCCAAGCAGATGAAGGGCGCGCCCCTGGCCGAGCTCTTCCAGGCCGGTTACGCGGAGCTGGTGCGCCTCTCGCAGCGCCGCTCCGCCGGCCGCGTACCCCACAGGGAAGAGGACGACCCGGCACGCATGAGCACCGACCTCGGGGGGGTGGCCAACATCGGCCGCGCCATGACCCGCGCCAGCAACGAGGAGATCGGACAGCTCCGGCGCTACCTCACATTTCTCGCCACCACCGGCTCGACCGCGCCATTCATCGGCCTGTTCGGGACGGTGTGGGGGATCATGGACGCCTTCCGGGAGATCGGCGCCCGCGGCAATGCCACCCTGGCGGTGGTCGCCCCAGGGATCTCCGAGGCGCTGGTCGCCACCGCCGCGGGCCTCGCCGCGGCGATTCCCGCGGTGGTCGCGTTCAACTTCTTCAACAGCAAGATCGACGGCCTGGCCACCGAGATGGAGAACTTCCACTCGGAGTTCCTGAACATCGTCAAGCGCCACTTCGTGGAAGACACCGATGGCAGTGAGTAGCCGCAAGGGCGGCGCGATCTCCGACATCAACGTCACCCCCCTGGTGGACGTGATGCTGGTGCTGCTGATCATCTTCATGGTCACCACGCCGATGCTCACCCAGGGGGTCGACGTCGACCTGCCGGAGACGGTGTCGACTTCGGTGCAGACCGACGTGGAGGGGCTCACCATCACCGTGGACCGGGACGGCCAGGTGCACATCGGGGAGCAGGTCGTCTCCCTGAACGGCCTGGAGGACAAGGTCGACGCGATCTTCCGCGCGCGGGAGCAGAAGCGGCGCGACGTCTTCCTGCGCGCCGACCGCGACGTGCCGTACGGCGTGGTCGCCCAGGTCATGGCGGCGCTGCAACTGGCCGGTATCGACAGCCTGGGAATGATCACCCGCCCCGCGGACGAGTAGGACGGGTCCCGCCATGGCTCGGCCACGGCGACAGCGTAACTGTAATGCGGCGACGGGTGTTCCTTCCGGTCCCTACGGCACGAGCGGTGCGGCGACGGAGGGGCCCCTTGGTACCGACCTCCTGGCCCGTCGCACACGGTGCGCCACGAGGCGGCATGGCGGCTAGGTGGCCAA
This sequence comes from Nitrospirota bacterium, assembly GCA_050050395.1. GTDB lineage: Bacteria > CG2-30-53-67 > CG2-30-53-67 > CG2-30-70-394 > CG2-30-70-394 > DASWHD01. The sequence continues at coordinate 36,518 of JASFUG010000001.1, read as the reverse complement.
AATGAGGGCACCCAACCCTCCGCAGATCGACCGCCTCGGCCCCTTCCTGCGGCGCAGCGTCGTCGCCCACCTCCTCGGGGCGGCGATCATCCTCACCGCCGGCCACATCGCCCCCCCGCGCCGTACGCCGCTGGTGAGCAGCGTCTCGGTGCGTCTGATGCAGGAGGCGCCGCGCAAGAAGGCGGCGCCGCTGCCGGTGAAGACGCCCGAAAAGCCGCAGGCGGTTGCCCCCCAGCCAAAGCCGGCGCCTCCGCCGAAGCCCAAGCCGAAGCCGCCACCCCAGCCCAAACCGGCGCCCCCCAAACCGCCGCCCGAGCCACCCAAGCCGAAACCCAAGCCCAAGCCCGTTGCCGCACCCAAGCCGGCGGTGAAACCGAAGCCGAAGCCGCCGGACAAGCCGATGGTGAACGAGACCGACTGGGAGAAGGAGAGCCTCGATCGCATCCGTGAACGCCTGCGGGAGCGTGCGGAGGCGACGCGCAAGGCGGCCGAAGAGGCGCGCATCGAGAAGGAGCGCCAGGAGCTCGCCGAGCGTGTCGCCCGGATCAAGGCGGAAGAGGAGGCACGCATCGCGGCGGCGAAGGCCGCGGAGCAGGCACGGATCGCTGCCGAACGGGCCGAGGCGGAAAGGCTCGCACGGGTCGCGGCGGAACGGGCCGAGGCCGAGGCGGCGGCGCAGCGGGCCGCGGAGCGACGCTATGTCTTCTATCAGGATATGGTCGCCACGCGGATCCGCGGCAACTACGAGGTTCCCCCAAACATCGCCCCGGGGGCGGGCCTGGTATGTCAGGTCCACCTGCGCGTGAACCTGGCGGGGGAGCTCACCGACTTGCTCTTGGAGTCCCCCTCCGGGAACCGCTACTTTGACGAGGCGGTCAAGCGGGCCGTGAAGAAATCCGCTCCCTTCCCCAGCCCCCCGCACGACCTCTCGCGTCTCAGTGACTTCGACGGCACCGCCGTCAATCTCTACTACGAGTTCAACGACAAGGATTTCCAGTGATCGGTCCCTCCGTTACCCGTCTCTCCCTGCGGCTCGTCGTCGCGCTCTGCCTGCTGCTCACCGCCACCGTCACCGGCGTGGCCGAGGCTCAGCGCTACACGGTGATCAGCCCCTCGGGGATCGCACGCATTCGCATCGCCATCCCGTACTGCCGTGGTTTGGGCGGCAGCCTGCCGGTGACCCTGGAGCAGGAGATCGCCCAGGTGCTCGCCGACGACCTGGAGTTCTCCGGCTACTTCAAGCGCCTCGACCCGATCGCCTACCTGGAGGACTACCGCAAAGCCGACCTGGAGGCGGGGGCCTTCAACTACGACGACTGGACGATCATCGGTGCCGAGTACCTGCTAAAGACCGGCGCCGAGCTCACCGGCGAGGTGATCACCATCGAGGCGCGCCTCTACGACCTCTTTGGCCGCCGCCAGATCCTCGGCAAGCGCCTCACCGGTCGCATCGACGAGCGGCGCGCCCTGCTGCACCGCTTCGCGAACCTCGCCCTGAAAGAGGTGACCGGCGAGGAGGGGGTGTTCGACACGTGGATCGCCTGCGAGGTGAAGACCAAGGGCGGCAAGGACCTGTTCATCCTCGACTACGACGGGGAAAACCCACGCAAGGTAGTCTCGAACGGCAACCTCAACCTGATGCCGGACTGGTCGCCCGACGGCAAGTACATCGCCTTCACCTCGTACCTGAAGGCCAACCCCGACCTCTTCGTCCTCGACCTGCAGCGGGCGATGATCAAGCGCATCTCGCGGCGCGCCGGGGTGAACATGTCCCCCGACTGGTCACCGGACGGCAGCCAGATCGCCCTGACGATGACCCGCGGCAGCAGCACCGACATCTACGTGATGAACCGCAACGGCACCGATCGCCGCCAGCTCACCCGTGAGCTCGGGGTGGCGGTGGGGCCGACCTGGTCACCGGACGGCAAACAGATCGCCTTCATCTCCGACCGTACCGGCACACCACAGCTCTACGTGATAGACGTCGCCAGACGGAAGAACCATCGCCTGAGCTTCGACGGCGCGTACTTCGCCAACCCCGAGTGGTCGCCGGATGGCCAGCGCATCGCCTACGCCAAGGTCAACGGTGCCGGGTTCGACATCTACACCATCCGCGCGGACGGTACTCACGTCCAGCTCGTCACCGACGCACCGGGCTCTCATGAGCATCCGAGCTGGTCACCCAATGGGTCCTATCTCGTCTACCAGACCACCCGCCACGCCCAGCCTTCGCTCTACATCCAGAACGTTCGGACCGGGGATCGCCGTCGCATCACCCCACCCAACGTGGCGGCGACTTCGCCGTCCTGGGGACCGGCACAGCAGCCATAACCGAGCGTCGCGATGACCCAGTTGCACCGCCGCCACAAGACGGAAATAGAAAGTTTGCACCCGACGGCGGTTTTCCGGCTCTAATTGGTGTGGTTTGTTCGCCATCCAGCCGTCGATCTCCCAAGCCGGCAAGATCCGCGGTCCCGCTGCAGCCCGGGGGCACGATGGCAGATCACCGCTAACGAGGGTACCGTGCGTTCATCCATGACCATTCTGGATCGTCGTGGGAGCTGGAGCGGCGCGGCCACGGCACTCCTGTTCGGCGTGGTGCTAAGCGCGCCCGTGCCAGGCGACGCGGGGAGCTGCGCCGACTGCCACCGTCAGTTGAAGCAGGACCCGAAGTGGGCACACACCTATCAGGACTGGGCCGAATCGATGCACGCCTACAACGACGTGACGTGCGTTACCTGTCACGGTGGTGACGGCGAAGCAACCCTGGCCAGCGCGGCGCACGTCGGGATCCACTTCGTCTGGGCGGAGGAGCGGGTCCACGCGGGGGACCGTCTGGTCCTCTCGCAGGGGTGCGGTCAGTGCCACCCCAACCAGATCCGCGGCGCCCTCGCCAGCGCCCACTTCCGCGCCCTGCAGGAGGGCCGGGAGGCCGCCGACTGTACGACCTGCCATGGCGCCGTCGGCGGGCAGGTACTCAACTCGGACACGATCACTACCACCTGCCGCCGCTGCCACCACGACGAGAAGCCGGGGAATACGGTGGAGGTCGCCCGGACGTTACTCGAGTACACGCGGCGCGTACGCATGGCCCTGGTCTTCCCGGAGGCAGGCAAGCAGCTACGGGGCAGCGACCGCGATCAGGTGATGGAAGCGATCACCGCCTCGATGGCCGCGTGGCACCAGTTTGATCTAGAGGCCGTGGGGGTGGCGCTGGCCCACGGGACCGGGGTGCTGGAGAAGTAGCCTGGACGACGCGCGCCGCCGCCGGCCCCGCACCGCCACGCCTGCACAGGGGCTAGCCGCCGTTGACGCTCAGCCGTCCCTCGTCGATCAGGGAGAGGAACGCCTCGACTACCCGAGGGGAAAACTGCGCCCCCGCGCACCGCTTGAGCTCCATGGCCGCAGACTCCACGGATCTCGGCTCCGGGTGGTAGCCGGCCCGGGTGACCATCGCGTCGAATGCCTCGGCTACGCCACAGATCTGGGCCAGCCGCGGGATCTCGTCGCTACGCAGACCGTCGGGATAACCCTTGCCATCCCACCGCTCGTGGTGGTGGAGGATGATCTCGACCTCGTCCCGCAGGGCCGGCACGCCGACGAGCAGCTCCGCGCCGTAGCGCGGGTGGGCGGCGAAGGCGTTCCACGCCTCGCTGCTCAGATAACCACCCTTGCAGCGGTGGTGGATTTCGGCCTGAACCTTGCCGAGATCGTGTAGTCGGCAGCCGCGTACCAGCGTATCCAGGGCCGAAGACGACAAGCCGAGGCGGTCGCCGATCTGGCGCGCGTAGCGTGCCGTGCGCTGGCCATGGCCCTCGGTGTAACCGAACACCGCCGCCTCGCTCATCTCGATGGCATCGAGCCACTTGACCAGCACGGTGAGCGGCAGTCCGACGGTCTCCGCACCGGTGGCCGTCGCGAGCCCCTTCTCTTCGGCACCCCAGAGGGGCGACGATTCCTGGACACCGTTCCCGTCCCACTCGCCGACGGACTCCTGGCGCGCGAGCATCTCGAGGGTGTCGCGTCTACCGTTGTAGTACTCCCACACCAGGTCGGGAAAGGCGTACACGTCGATGGGCTTCTTGATGTAGCCGGCGCAGCCTGCGCGCAGACACCGCTCGCGGTCGCCGCTGAGCACGGATGCGGTGAGCGCCACCACCGGGATCTGCGCCAGCTCCGGCTCCGCCTTGAGACGCGCCGTGGCGAGGTACCCATCCATCCCCGGTAGATAGAGGTCCATGATCACCAGGTCCGGCCGGAGCTCCGCGGCCAGGCGTACGCCTTCGTCGCCGTCCTTGGCGTCGATGACGTGGTGACCCGCGGACTCCAGGATCTTACGCACGAGAACCCGGTTCTCGGTGCTGTCCTCCACCTGGAGAATCGTCAGGGCACGTGGGGAGACATCGAGGGACGCCACCTGTGGATAACCGCCTGGAATGCTGTGGATCGACCGGGGAAACGTCGGACAACCCTCCGCAAGTAAAGAAACCTTAAGGTGAGCGCTTCTATCACGTTGCCAACAGGGTGTCAAAAGGGACCAACGACACTCGGGGAATCGTGGAAAGCGGTCGTGTTCAAGCCCGGGTCCGGCTACCCTAGCGCGTCTCCATGATGGCTCGCACACCGGCCCTCGACACCCCCACCGACCTCCTGGCCGCCGCCCTGCAGGAAGCGCCGGCAAGGGTCCAGCTACGCGGCGCGTTCCACGGTCGCCGGGCAGAGCTGCTCGCAGCCTTGGTGACCCGCCTGGGACGTAGCCTGGTGTGTATGGTGCAGACGCCGGATCAGGCCGAGGCATTGGCCGCGGACCTGAGGTTCTTCTTGCCGAACGATGGCCCGGGGGCACCGACAGCGGTGAAGCTCTTCCCCCAGTGGGAGATCCTGCCGTACGAGCAGGCCGAGCTGAATCCGACGTTGGTGCGTGCGCGCATCGAAGCGCTCCACGCCGCGCGCGGCGCGGCGCCGTGCTGTGTGGTGACCACCCCGCGCGCCCTACTCCAGAAACTGCCCAAGGTCGTGGAGTTCGATCGCATGCAGTTCACGGTCGAGGTGGGCGAGCGTTGGCCGCTGGAGGGGCTCATCGCGCGCCTTCTGGAGGCCGGCTATCGTCAGACCGGATTTGTCGAGGTGGCGGGCGAGTTCGCACATCGTGGCGGCATCCTCGACCTCTACTCTCCGCGCCACGATCGACCGGTGCGCCTGGAGTATTTCGACGACGAGATCGAGTCGATCCGGTTCTTCGATCCCCTCAGTCAGCGTTCGGCCGGACACCTCGATGCGTGCCACGTGGGCCCGACCCGCGAGCTGCTCCTCACCGATGCGCGGCGACTGGCGGCGGCGGAGCGTATCGCACAGGACAGCCCGCGCCTGGCGGAAAACCTGCGCAGCGCTGCTCTCCCGTCCGGCGTCGAGCAGTTCTTCAGCCTGTTTCACGACGGCCACCATACCCTGTTCGACTACTTCGCAGGTGACCCGATCTGCTTCCGCGATCAGCCCGGCGTCCTCGCGGGTGAGGCGGAAGTATTTGCCGCGCTCGTGGCCGAGCGGCGCAGCCTGGCGGCGGCCGACCGTCCCATTCTCGCGGATGTCGACCCGCCGGTTCTGGAACCGGCCGAGCTGATCGAGAGCTTGGCGCTCCTGGACTGCATCGACGGCCTCTCGCCACTCGCCGAGGTACACCCGGCGCACCCCGTGATCGAGGACGACGCGCGATCCGTGACCATTGTCGGCGAGGGTCTCAAGGCGCGGCTACGCTATCTGCGCACGGCCCTCACCGAGTGGGCGTCACACCGCCCGGTCTTCCTACCGTGCATCTCGCCCGGACAGGCGGACCGGATGCAGCGGCTACTCACCGACCTCGATCTGCCCACCGAGCTGATGGGCGGCACGCCCCCGCCACCGGCCGATACCCCGCCCGGCATCTACACCCTGGTCGGCGAGATCTCGCGCAGTTTTGCGGTCGGCGACACCGGGCCCGTCTATCTTGCAGAGGCCGATCTCGGTGGTACCAAGGTCCACCTGCGGGTAAAGAAGCCGACCAGCGTCGACGAGGTCTTGCAGGACTTCCGTGCGCTGAAAACGGACGACTACGTAGTCCACCTGCAGCACGGCATCGGTCAGTACGCGGGGCTTGCCACCCTCACGGCCGCGAACATCACGGGCGAGTTTCTGGAGATCCGCTACGCCAAGGGCGACAAGATCTTCGTCCCAATCGACGAGCTTGCCCAGGTGAGCCGCTACGTAGGGGAGGAAGGGCGTGCTCCGACCCTGTCGACCCTCGGCACCGGTACCTGGGAGAGGATCAAGGCACAGACCCGCAAGGGAGTGGAGCTGGTCGCGCGGGAGCTCGTCGAGCTCTATGCCGCGCGCCAGGCAGCCACCGGCTTCCCGTTCTCCCCGCCGACCGACGCCGAGTACCTCGCCTTCGAGGCCGCCTTCCCGTTCGAGGAGACCCCGGACCAGGAGGTGGTGATCCGCCAGGTTCTGGAAGACATGGCGATGTCCCAGCCGATGGACCGTCTGGTATGCGGCGACGTGGGCTTTGGCAAGACCGAAGTCGCCCTGCGCGCCGCGTGTCGCTGTATCCTGGATGGCAAGCAGGTGGTGGTCCTCGCCCCCACCACGCTCCTGTCTCAGCAGCACTACCACAACTTCACCGAGCGGTTCGCCAGCCTGCCGGTGCGCATCGGCCACCTGTCTCGGCTGTTGCCACCCAAGGAGCAGCGGCAGGTGGTGGAGCAGGCGGCGGACGGCCGTATCGACATCCTCATCGGCACCCACCGCCTGCTCTCCCGGGACCTGCGTCTACGCGACCTCGGCCTGATCATCATCGACGAAGAGCAGCGTTTCGGGGTTCGCCAGAAGGAGCGCCTGAAGGAGCTGAAGACCCGCGCCGACTGCCTGACCCTGACGGCGACGCCAATCCCACGCACCCTGCACATGGCGCTCACCGGCATCCGCCCGATCTCGATCATCAATACCCCGCCCCACGACCGGTTGCCGATCACCACCCGCATCATCCGCCGCGACGAGGCGGTGCTCGCCGACGCCCTGGCCCGTGAGCTGGCGCGCGGCGGTCAGGTGTACTGGGTGCACAACCGGGTCCAGTCGATCGGCCGTGCCGCGGAGCAGGTGGCGCGCCTCGCCCCCAAGGCGCGCGTCGCCATCGCGCACGGGCAGATGGACAAGCAAGAGCTGTCCCACGTCATGACCGCGTTTCGAGACCGCGAGCACGACATCCTGGTGTGCACGTCGATCATCGAGTCGGGCATCGACCTGCCCAGGGTCAATACGATCGTCGTGGAACGCGCCGACACCTTCGGCCTCGCCCAGCTCTACCAGCTCCGCGGCCGCGTCGGTCGCGGCGTCCATCAAGCCTACGCCTACTTGATCACGCCGGCCGAGTCGGCGCTCAGCGACGACGCCCAGGAGCGACTCACCGCCCTCGCCGAGCACACCCAGCTCGGCTCCGGCTTTCACATCGCTGCCCATGACCTGGAGATCCGTGGCGGCGGCAACCTGCTCGGGGCGCAGCAATCCGGGAAGATCGCGGCCGTGGGCTACGACCTTTACGTCAAGCTGGTCGAGGAGAGCGTCGCGGGCCTCATGGGCCGGGAAGTGGAGGAGGTCTTCCTGCCCAAGATCACCCTGGACGTCTCCGCCTATCTACCGAGCGACTACGTCCGGGACGCTCACGAGCGGCTGCATCTCTACCAGGAGCTCGCCACCTTCTCTCGGCCCCATGAGGTGGAGGAGGCGCTGGCGGACCTGGTCGATCGCTACGGCCGCCCTCCGCAGGAGGTGTACGCCCTGTTTCTCCAGGCCGAGATCAAGATCGCCGCCACCGCGGTACGGGCGGAGGAGGTGAAACCCACGACCGACGGCCTGCTGGTCCACTTTTCCGCCCGCAGCGGCCTGGATCCTCAGGCCGTGTTGCGGCTCAAGGAAGACTACCCTGACCGTGTCCAGCTCAGCGGCGAGTACAGCCTGCGTCTGACCGCCGCCGAGCCTCACCGTGAAGACCTTTCGCGCCGCGTGCGCGACTGCCTTGCCCTGCTGGAACACCTGACGGAGGCCCCGATCCGGCAATGACCGTGAACGACCACCGGGCTTGGCGAAGAGACGCGGTCGCTCGACACACAGATTTCTCTCCCGGCTTTCAGTAGAGTTGCGCCATGAAGCTCATCCCCCTCGCCCTTGCCGTCACCTTCCTGTCGTTCGCCCCCGCGGCGCGCGCCGAGACCGTGGATGGGATCGCCGCGATCGTCAACGACGAGGTCATTACCCTCAGCCAGCTCAACGAGCTGAAGATGCCCGTAGGGCGCCAGGGCTTCATCAACTACGCGGAGACGGACGACCCGCAGGTACGGCGCCGCCTGCTGGATAAGCTGATCGAGAAAAAACTGCAGATCCAGCGTGCCCATTCCCTGGGGATCACCGTCTCCGAGGCCGACGTGGATGGCGCGATCGCCGACGTGCGGAGCCGGAACGACATGGATCAACAGGAGCTCGCCGAATCCCTTCGCGAGCAGGGTTTGACCATGGCGGATTACCGCCAGCAGATCCGCGAGCAGATCACCATCGCCCGGCTGGTGCACCACGAGGTACGCTCGCGGATCGTGGTCAACGATCAGGACGCGCTGGAGTACTACAACCGTCACCCGGAGCTGTTCGGCGCAGCCGAGCGGCGCGAGATCTGTCGCATCTTTTTCGCCTACGACCCCGCGTGGGATGAGACACGCAAGGCTCGCGCCAAGGACCGGATCGCGGCGGCGATCGAGCAAATCAAACGGGGCGTGCCGTTCACCGATGTGGCCCGGGCCTTCTCCGAGGGACCGAATGCCGGACAGGGCGGTCTCCTGGGCCGTTTCCGCGACGGAGAGCTCCAGCCCGTGCTCAACCGCTATGCGTTCGGCCTCAAGGAGCACGAGGTGTCGGAGCTGATCCGCACCGCGGACGGTTACAACCTCGTCTACGTGCGCAAGGTGGAAGAGGGCGAGGCCCGTCCCTTCGTCGACGTCGAAGACGACATCATCCTGCAACTCCAGTCAGACCGGATGTCCGACTACTACAACGAGTGGATGGAAGAGCTGCGGGCGAAGGCGTACGTCGAGATCAAGATCTAGCGGCGGCGCATCGGCGGCGGGCTTCTGCGCCCGGGAGTCGCTGCGATCGATGACGTTCGGACGACCCCGCGAGCGCCTGCCGCTCAAGCCGCCGCGGTTGGCTGTCCCTCTGCCATGGCCGTCAGATCAGTGATGTCCAGCACCTTATCGATATCGAGGAGGATGATCATCGTGTTGCCCACCTTGCCGATGTGCGCAATGTAGTCGCTGGCGATCTTCTGGCTCGTGGAGAACGAGGGCGTGTCCTGGATCGATTCCTCGGGGATTCCCATCACGTCCGCGACGGTATCGACAACGATGCCCATCGTCTTGGAACGGACGTTCACGACGATGATCGCCGTGAGCTTGTCGTAGACGCGCGGCTTCATGCGAAAGCGTGACCGTAGATCCACCACCGGTACCACCGTGCCTCGCAGGTTGATGACCCCGCGCACGTGATCGGGCATGTTCGGCAGGGGAGTGAACTCGGTCCGCCCGATAATCTCCTGGACCTTCAAGATCTCCAGGCCATACCGCTCCTCTCCCAGATTGAAGGTGAGGTACTGGCGTGAAGCGCCTTGGGCCGAAAAATTGATGATGTCGAAGATGCTGTCGCTGTCGTCCTCGGCGTTGGCCACAGGTGGATGCTCGCGCTGCTCCGGACCGGCGCCGGCCTTTTCCGCCACAATCGCGGCTTCGGTGCTCTCGTCGGACATGTTTATCTCCTTCACTCGGTGGCCCGCCAACCGATTCCGCCGGCCATTCTCTCTTTCGGGAATTTTCACGGTTTCCTTACTGCGCCCTGGCGACGAGGCCCTCGCGTAGGCGCCCATGCCTGCTTCTACCCCATCAGGGTGCTGGTCTCAGGCTGCGGCTTCTTCCGGCCGGACAAGCGCCCCCCTTCGGTCGACAAGTGCACCTGACCGGGGACATCGACGCCCTCGCTTGGTGTGGGGCCACGGCGTCGATGGATGTACAGACTATATGGAGCGGCGCATTTTCCCCCGCCGCGCCGCTGTCGTTATCCTGTCCCTTGGCGGCCGGCGCACAGGCGCCGCCCGGCCCCCGCCCCTTCCCATGACCACTCCCGATCACTTCCGCTGGTGGCGTCCCGGAGACCTTGACGGCTTCTTCGGCCTGTTCGTCGACAACCTCATCCAGCTCCTGCTGATCGTCACCCTCTGTGGTCAGGTACTCGGCATGGGCGCAGAGTTGCTCTACGGGCGTATCCTGCCCGGGGTCGCCGTCAGTCTGCTGGCGGGCAACCTATTCTACGCCTTTCAGGCGCGCGCCCTGGCTCGGCGCACGGGTCAGACGCAGGTGACGGCGTTGCCCTACGGGGTGAATACGGTCTCGCTGTTCGCGTACATCCTGTTCGTGATGCTTCCGGTGGTGAAGGAGAGCGGCGATCCGCTGCTCGCGTGGCGGGTGGGACTCGTGGCGTGCCTGGGCAGCGGTGTGATCGAGCTCGGTGGGGCATTCGTCGCGGGCTGGGTGAAGCGGATCACGCCACGCGCGGCACTCCTGGCCACCCTCGCCGGGATCGCTCTCACATTCATCTCCATGGACTTCTGCTTCCGCATCTTCGCCGATCCGTTGGTGGGGCTAGCCCCTCTCGCCCTGATCCTGATGCAGTACGTTGGCCGCCTGCGCCTGCCGGCCGGCCTCCCTGCCGGGCTGGCCGCCGTGGTGCTTGGCACCGCCCTGGCATGGGGGCTGGGAAGGATGGACGCAGCGGCCCTAGCAGCGTCGGCCCATCTCGATCCACGGCTTCCACGGCCGTTCCTTGCCGACCTCGGTACCACGCTCTTCTCACCGTACCTGTTCGCCTTCCTGCCGGTGATCGCGCCCATGGGCCTCTTTAACCTGATCGGCTCGTTACAGAACCTGGAATCCGCCGAGGCGGCCGGCGACATCTATCCGGTACGCAGCTCCCTGGCGGCCAACGGCGCCGGTACCATCATCGCCGCCTGTTGCGGCAGCTGCTTCCCCACCACGATCTACATCGGGCATCCCGGATGGAAGGGTATGGGTGCCGGTGCCGGCTACTCGGTAGCCAACGGCGTGATCATCACCCTCCTGTGCTGCCTTGGCCTTGTGGCGATGGTCACCGCCTTGATCCCCATCGAAGCAGGCGCCGCGATTCTTCTCTGGATCGGCATCACCATAGGCGCGCAGGCCTTCCAGACGACGCCGCGTGCCCATGCGCCGGCCGTGGTGGTGGGGTTCTTCCCGGCGCTCGCTGCCTGGGGGCTGCTGATGCTGGAGAGTGGCCTGCGCGGCGCGGGCCAGACCGTTGGCTCGGTGGGGCTGGCCGCACTGGCCGGTCAGCTGCCGATCGCCGGGATGATCGCCCTGGAGCGGGGCTTCATCTTCACCTCCATGATCCTCGCCGCCCTCACGGTCGCACTGGTGGAGGCGCGCTACCGCGCGGCGGCGGCCTGGGCAGCAGTGGCCGCCGCGGTCAGTGCCACCGGCCTCATGCATGGCTACCACGTGACCGACGCCGCGATCGTCAACGCCTACGGCCCCTCTACCACTTGGCCGTTTGTTGCTGGCTACCTGGTCACCGCCCTGTTCTTTCTCGTCCTGGACCGGCGACACGGCGGGGGGACGCCAGCCGCAACTCGGCCACCGTGACGTCGGGTCGAGGCGATCCTACCGACCTGTGGCACGAGCGCCCGCCGTGCCGCAGCCGCATGCGCCGTATCCGGTCACGGAAGAAACTCCGGGCATGCGCCGGTACTCTTCATTACCATTAGGGTTCATTTTCTACTTCAGCGACCGGATCCATGTGTGAGCTGTTCGCCATGAGCGCCCTGATCCCGACACGGGTGCGCTTCTCGTTCGGGATTTTCTCCCGCCGCGGCGGTCAGACCAGCGACCATACAGACGGGTGGGGCGTAGCCTTCTTCGATGGCCTCGATTGCTGGCTGCTACGCGAGCCGACGCCGGCGGCGGAAAGTAGCTGCGCGAATTACCTGGCGGCTCACCACATCCGCTCGAACCTGGTGATCTCCCACATCCGCAAGGCAACCGGTGGCCTCTCCATCTCCATGGCCAACACCCACCCGTTCGCTCGAGAAGTGAACGGGTCGCGCATCGTCTTCGCCCATCGTGGGCAATTCGACGGGATTCACGATGACCCGTCGTTCGCCCTGGGCATCGATCGGCCCATCGGGCAGACGGACAGCGAGTATGCCTTCTGTTATCTGCTGCGCGAGGTGCGTGATACCGGGGGGCTCGATGGCCAGCGCCTGAAGCCACACCTCGATACGTTACGGGCGCTCGGAGTGGCGAACATCGTGATCAGTGATGGACGCCAGCTCATCGCATACGCCGACAAGGACATGCACCTCCTGCGACGCCACTGTCCGCGTATCTCGGAGGAAGACGTTCACGACCTGGGCGGCGTCAGCTTCGGTGGATTCTGCGGCGATCAGGACGTGGTGCTGATCGCGTCTGTGCCCCTGACCGGCGAGGCCGCGTGGGAGGAGCTGCCGCCCGGCACTCTGGTGGTCGCCAAGCACGGCACCGTGGTGGAGCGGCTCGACTAGCCGACAGTTCCGACCACCGATCTGCTGCCCCCACGCAGCTGCCCACATCTCCTGCCCCCCCCTCGTCCTGGTCCTCGACAGGCCGCAAGCCTGGCTGCGGGCTCGCACTCGCGAGCCGATCTATCTGCACAGACCCGCGAAGATTCGCGGTGTGAAATGCGGGGCAGAACGACGAACGCCGGGAGCTCCATGACTCGGAGATCCCGGCGTTCGTGGCGTCACCACCGAAGCCTCACGCCTTCTTCTTCGGCGCGGCCCTCTTGACCACCTTCTTCGCGGGGGCCTTCTTCTTCGCAGGCGCCTTCTTCTTCGCAGGCGCCTTCTTCTTGGCCGGGGCCTTCTTCTTCGCGGGGGCCTTCTTCTTGGCCGGGGCCTTCTTCTTCGCGGGGGCCTTCTTCTTGGCAGGAGCCTTTTTCTTCGCAGGCGCCTTCTTCTTGGCCGGGGCCTTCTTCTTGGCGGGGGTCTTCATCGTCCTCTCCTTTCTCCGGGTCGTCTGGGTAGCGGCCGACTTCAGTATTCGCGCCGCCATGGCGGAATCTGCAGGGTTATCGAAGGCCAGGTAGACAACCGCCTGCCTCCCGATAGCCGCGGCGGAGTAGCCGCGGAGATTGATGCCCGCCTTGGCGAGCTCTTCGGTGATGGCTGCACACAGACCAGCCTTGTTCGGCGCGGACACCCGCAGAGAGCCCAGGGAGTCCGCCCTTGTCAGTCCGGCCTTCTTCGCCGCCCGCACCTGCTTGGCGCCAGTGATCGGTGCGACGAACATCACGCCTTGGCCGATCGTGTCACGGCGTGCAATGACAAACTCCAGGTCGACGCCGGCCTCGGAGAGCACCGACAAAGCGGTGGCCAGGCCACCCGGCTGATCTACGATCGCGCCTGCCCATACGTTGACGCGGGTCACTTCCATTGCCATGAGGTCCCTCCTCTTTGGAACGGCCTGAATTGGCCAGGCTTCGTTAACGACTCACCGCGGCTGGAATGTTTTTCCTTTCGGACAAATCTGTATCCAGGATCAAGAAAAAAGATCCTCGCTCGGTCCACATGCATGATCCGTATGCGGGGCGGGTCTCCCTAGCGCTGCGTATCCGTTTGCGGTGACGACACGCCCTCGTGGCGTCTTTTGGATGAACCCTTGAAGAATGAGATACGGCTCGACGACGTCCGCGATCGTGTCTTGCTCCTCGCCCACCGACGCGGCCAGTGTCGACAGCCCCGCCGGACCGCCGTCGTACTTGTCGATCAGCGCCAGCAACAGGTGCTGGTCCATGGCATCGAGTCCGTTGTGGTCGACGGCCAGTCGCGACAGGGCGGCGTCCGCGATCGCACGCTCGACGGTACCGTTGCCCTCGACCTCGGCGAAGTCGCGTACGCGCCGCAGCAGGCGATTGGCGATGCGTGGCGTACCGCGTGAGCGCCGGGCAATCTCTGCGGCGCCGGCCTCGGTAACGACGCAGCCGAGAATGCCCGCGGAACGCTTGACGATGCGGGTCAGTTCCTCTGCCGCATAGAACTCCATTCGCCCAACGATGCCGAACCGGTCGCGCAGCGGCGGCGTGAGAAGACCCACGCGGGTCGTCGCACCCACCAGGGTGAACGGCGGCAGTGGCAGTTTCACCGATCGTGCGGCGGGCCCTTCGCCGATGATCAGGTCGAGCTCGAAGTCCTCCATCGCGGGATAGAGGATCTCTTCCACGACCGGCGATAGGCGGTGGATCTCATCGATGAACAGTACATCGCCGCGTTCCAGATTGGTGAGTAACGCCGCGAGGTCGCCCGGCTTCTCGATCACCGGCCCGGAGGTCACTCGCAACTGGCTATCCATCTCGTGGGCGATGATGTGCGCGAGCGTAGTCTTACCGAGGCCCGGCGGACCGGAAAACAACGTGTGATCGAGCGCCTCACCGCGTCGCCTTGCGGCCTCGATGAACACGCGCAGGTTCGCGATCAACGCCGGTTGACCAACGTAGTCGTCGAGGATCCGCGGCCGCAGACTCTCCTCAAGTGGCACGTCCGCGGCTGTCGCCTGCGAGGCGAGGAGGACGCTGCGTTGGATGGGATCAGTCATCGTTTCGTTCGACGCTGCGCACGCGACGGCGCATCCTGACGAGACACCTCATGCTCTGGCAAGAGCTGCGAGCCCTTTTCTGATCCAATCCTCCAGATGATGCGGTGCACCATCGGCGCGCACCGCGGCAAGCGCCTGCTCGACGACCTGTGGTCGATAGCCCAGATTGGTCAGGGCCGACCGTGCGTCCTCTTCCAGACCGTTGGGTGCGCCACCGTTGTGGTGCCCATCAACGGCGACACCTGCAACGCGATCCTTTAGCTCCAGCACCAGACGCTCCGCGGTCTTGCGGCCTATGCCGGGAACGGTCGCAATCCGTGCAGCATCACCCGCCTGGACCGCAACAACGAACACGTCCGGAGCGAGACCGGATAGAGCTGCGACTGCCAGGCGCGGACCAACCTTCTGCACCGTGAGCAGGAGGCGGAAGAGACGACGCTCGGCATCGCTCGCAAAACCGAACAACTCCAGCGCGTCCTCCCGCACCAAGGTGTGGACGAGCAGGCGGGTCTCGGCACCTACATCCGGCAACGCCAGATACGTAGAGAGGGGGACGACGAGACGATAGCCGACGCCCTGTACGTCGACCACGATCTCCTCCGGCGCCTTGCGGGAGAGCTTGCCTCGCAGTTCCGCGATCATTGGACGACGGCCTCGCGCAGTCGCCACCGTGCAGCGGCATGATGTAGGTGGCAAAGGGCGAGGGCGAGCGCGTCCCCGACATCCGCCGGGTGCGGGACACCGCGTAGACCGAGTAGGCGACGCACCATCTCACCCACCTGCATCTTGTCCGCGTCACCGTAACCGACGAGCGCCTTCTTCATCTGGCGCGGGGCGTAGCCGGTGACCGCAAGTCCCGATTGCGCAGCGGCGAGCAACACCACCCCGCGCGCCTGCCCCAACACCAAGGCGGAGCGGCTGTTGCGCGCCACGAACACCTCCTCAATCGCGACCTCATCCGGGCGCGTCTCGTCGATGATACGCAGGATGCCGGCGTGGATCGTCGCCAGACGATCCGGTAGCGGTTGCGCCGTCCGCGTCCGCACCACCC
Organism: Nitrospirota bacterium; assembly: GCA_050050395.1. Classification (GTDB taxonomy): domain Bacteria; phylum CG2-30-53-67; class CG2-30-53-67; order CG2-30-70-394; family CG2-30-70-394; genus DASWHD01. The sequence continues at coordinate 20,738 of JASFUG010000001.1, read as the reverse complement.
CGGAGTCAATGTGGCGATAGCCGGTGGCGGTCTGCTCGACCACGCCGAAGCCAGTCATGGAAGAGCCGGGGTCGATGCCCAAAGCTCGCATGTCGAAACTTTCAGCCGGCTATCACCGGCGCGGCGCGGGGCGCCATGAACAGCGGGGAGACGATTAAGGAGAGGGAGCGATGCTCGGGGAAGGGCTATGGGAAGGTAAGGATGGTGGGATGGGATGGGTAGATGCCACTACGCACAGCCTACCCTTGGTACTGCTCGAACACCACGTCAGGGATGTCGTCGTTGGAGTAGACATCAGTGACGTCGTCGTTGTCATCCAGAGCGTCGAGCAACTTGAGCATCAGCACGCCGGTCTTCTCGTCCAGGGGTACGCGCGTCTGCGGGACGTAGGTGACCTCGGCCGAGGTCGGGACGAATCCCGCCTCTTCAAGGCCACTCTTCACCTCCTCGAAGTCCTGGGGCGAGGTCAGCACCTCGAAGCTGTCGCCTTCACCTGCGACGTCCTCCGCCCCGGCCTCGAGGGCCGCCTCCATAAGATCATCCTCGCTCACCTCGGCGCGATCGAAGGTCAACACGCCGCGCCGGTCAAACAGGTACGATACACTGCCGCTCTCACCGAGATTCCCGTTGTGCTTGCCAAGGATGTGTCGCACCTCGGCCACGGTGCGGTTGCGGTTGTCGGTAAGGACATCGATGAGCAATGCCACCCCGCCCGGGCCGAATCCCTCGTAGGTGACCTCCTCGTAGCTCACGCCCTCCAGCTCGCCGGTGCCCTTCTTGATGGCCCGGGTAATGTTGTCGGCGGGCATGTTCGCCGCCCGCGCCTTCAACAGAACCGTGCGCAGCCGTGGGTTAGAGGCTGGATCCCCTCCCCCTATGCGCGCTGCCACACTGATCTCGCGGATGATCTTGGTGAAGATCTTGCCCCGTTTACTGTCGTTGGCGGCCTTCTTGTGCTTCGTGGTGGCCCATTTTGAGTGGCCTGACATGAATCCCTCTAACCGAGTAGGACAGCTGAATAAGGCGGTGTCACAAGATGGTTCCGCGACGCGCTCGACTTGGAAAGCGGTAAGAAACCTACCTCCGCATACCGACGACAGGCAAGACTCGTTGCTGGCCTATAACCCCCATGATAAAGTGCGCGGCCTTTTTGGAAGGCAAAAAATTCCACGTGTCCCATGACGCAGGTGGCTCCGACGGAGCCCCGGGACATCTATGGCTAACCCGCGTCGCAGTGAGGAATCGACCATGTCCGTGATCACCATGCGCGAGCTACTCGAAGCCGGTACCCACTTCGGTCATCAGACCAACCGGTGGAACCCGAAGATGCGTCCGTTCATTTTCGGGGCACGCAACGGCATCTACATCATCGATCTGCAGCAGACCCTGCGCCGCGCGCGTGAGGTGTACGAGTCGGTAGCGCAGATGGCGGCGGCGGGGAAGATCATCCTGTTCGTCGGCACCAAGCGCCAGGCGCAAGACGTCATCAAGCAGGAGGCGCAGCGCTGCGGTATGCCGTATATCAATCACCGCTGGCTGGGCGGCACCCTCACCAACTTCGAAACCATCAAAGTAAGCATCGGCAAGCTGAAGAAGTACGAGGAGATGAAGCAGGACGGAACCTTCGACCTCCTGCCGAAGAAAGAGACGGTCAAGATCGAGAAGCAGCGCGTGAAACTCGACCGCGCCCTCGGAGGCCTGAAGAATCTCAATCGCCTGCCGGACGCCGTCTTCGTCGTGGATACGGTCCGCGAGAGCATTGCCGTCGCGGAGGCAAACAAGCTCGGCATCCCGGTGATCTCCCTGCTCGACACCAACTGCGATCCGTCACAGGTGCAGGTGCCGATTCCTGCCAATGACGACGCCATCCGCTCGATTCAGTTGCTCACCCGGCTGATCTCCGACGCGGTGCTCGCCGGCAACCCGAACGCCGCCAGCCAGCTCAACGTCGAGCCCGAGACCGTGGACATCGCGGCCCAGGCGCTGGCTGCGACGGAACCGATCGCGCCACCGAGCACCGACACAATAGAGCCATCTGCTGACGACGAGGAGGCCGTCGAGTCCTGACCGGCTAATCGTTCCCTGACCCACTCCCACCCGACACGACGAGAGATCAGCTATGGAAATCACGGCGACCCTGGTGAAGGAGCTGCGTGAGCGCACCGGCGCAGGAATGATGGACTGCAAGAAGGCCCTGGTGTCCACCGACGGCAACATCGACAAGGCGGTCGACTTTCTCCGCGAGAAGGGGCTGGCTGCCGCCGCAAAAAAATCCGGGCGTATCGCCGCAGAGGGCGCGGTGGTGGCCGCCGTCTCGCCCGATGGCAAGAGCGGCTGCCTGGTCGAGGTGAATTCGGAAACCGACTTCGTGGCGAAGAACGAGGACTTCCAGACGTTCGCCGCCGGGATCGCCGAGCACATCCTGCGGCAGGTCCCGTCCGACGTCGATACGCTCCTCGGGCAACCGATGGCCGATGGGATCTCGGTCGCGGAGCGACTCACCGAACGTATCGCCACCATCGGCGAAAATCTCGCCATCCGCCGGTTCGTCCGCTACGAGGCAGACTGCGTCGCCTCGTACATCCACATGGGGGGAAAGATCGGCGTGCTGGTGGCGCTGGACGGCGACGGTGCGGCCAACGCCGCCACCCTCGGTCGTGATCTGGCCATGCACGTCGCAGCGGCTCGCCCGCTCTACCTCCAGCGATCAGACGTGCCGGCTGCGGACATCGATCACGAGCGTGCGATCTTCCGTGCCCAGGCACTGGAGAGTGGCAAGCCAGCGGCGGTGGTGGACAAGATCGTCACCGGGCGCCTGGAAAAGTTCTTTGCCGAGAGCTGTCTCTTGGAACAGCCGTTCGTCAAAGACACGGACATCGCCGTGCACAAGCTCCTTACCGACTCGGCAAAGACCCTCGGTGGCAACGTCAGCATCAGTCACTATGCCCGCTTCGAGCTTGGAGAAGGGCTGGAGAAACGGAGCGACGATTTCGCCGCCGAGGTCGCCGCGCAGCTCAAGGGATGATCGTCATCGAATCGCCGCGATTGATGATCTGTCCCCGGCTCCTACCCATGGTACCGTTGCCCGCGCCTTGCCTGCCGAAGGTTGTTCGCTGACCGGCAACGACCCACAGCGCCCCGCCATGAACGCGCCCGCCTACCAACGGTTACTGGTCAAGCTCAGCGGCGAGGCATTGATGGGCGGCCGTGACTACGGCGTCGACCCGCAGACAGTACAGGCCCTCGCCCGTGAGGTTGCGGCGGTCCACGCGATGGGCCTCCAGCTCGCACTGGTGATCGGTGGCGGGAATATTTTCCGTGGCCTCTCCGCCTCCGCGGCGGGAATGGAACGGACGTCGGCCGACCACATCGGGATGCTGGCGACGGTGATGAACGCCCTCGCCGTACAGAGCGCCCTGGAGCACGAGGGAGTCCCGACGCGGGTGCAGACGGCGATCGCCATGCAATCGTTGGCGGAGCCCTACATCCGGCGCCGTGCGATCCGCCATCTCGAGAAGGGACGCGTGGTGATCTTCGCGGCAGGTACGGGCAACCCATACTTCACGACCGATACCGCAGCGACGTTGCGAGCCATGGAGATCGGCGCCGACGCGATCCTCAAGGCGACCAAGGTCGCCGGGGTCTACGACAAGGACCCAGCCATCCATCCCGACGCGGTACGGTATGATTCCATCTCGTACAAGGAGGTCCTGAACCGTGGCCTCAAAGTGATGGACTCCACGGCGATCGCGATGTGCATGGACAACGACCTGCCGCTGGTGGTGTTCGACATGACCGTCCCGGGAAATCTGCTACGCGCCTGCCGCGGGGAGGTGATGGGCACCACGGTGCAAACGGAGGCTTGATCCAATGGGGGACGACATCTACGACATGACCAAGATGGGCATGGATGACGCCATCGCGGCGCTGAAGCGACAGCTCTCCGGCCTCCGCACCGGCAGGGCGAGCACTCACCTCCTCGACGGCATTCAGGTCACCTACTACGACGCCCTGACACCGCTCAACCAGATGGCCACCATCTCCGTTCCCGAGCCGCGGCTCATCGCTATCCAGCCTTGGGACAAATCGACGATCGCGGCCATCGAGAAGGCGATCTTCGCCTCCGACCTCGGTCTGACACCGACCAGCGACGGGAATGTCATCCGCCTTCCCATTCCGGCACTCACGGAGGAGCGTCGCCGGGACCTGGTCAAGGTGGCGCACCGCGAGGCGGAGGAGATTCGCGTGGAGATCCGACGCCACCGGCGGGAAGCCAACGAGGCGTACAAGCACATGGAGAAGGAGAAGGAGGTCACACAGGATGAGCTGCACGGCAAGCTGGACGCCGTCCAGAAGCTCACCGACGAGTATATCCAGCAGGTCGATCAGATCTTGAAGGAGAAGGAAGAGGACATCCTAACGGTCTGATGTCGGACCACCGCGGCGGGAGCACGGGGGGTGTTTGTGGCGACCCTGCTTGCGGCGACCACTTTCGCGTGGCGAACCATCGCCCTCCACGTCGGACGCAGGTCGAGACGCCAGGTGCGCACCGGCGGACCCCGGGGACGCCGCAGCTGGCCGCCCCGCGTCAGTCGAACAGCTCACAGAACACGGTGTCCGAGAAGAGCCGCCCCTCGAGGGTGAGGCGCCAGCCGATCGCGTCGACCTCCAGCCAGCCACGAGCCCCATACGGTACCAAGCGCTGATCGAGCCAGTCCGCGGCGTCGAGACCAAAGCACCGGTGCAGCTCGGCCCGCTCGATGCCCTCCCGCAGACGCAGGCGCAGCATGGCCCACTCGGCGAGCAATCCGCGCTCCGGCAACTGTTCCCGAGCGACGATGCCGTCACCCCCGGCCGCGATAGCCGCAAGGAAGCGGGCCAGGTTCACCTCGTTCATCTCGCGTTGCCAGCCGCCGTCGACGATTCGCATGCCGTGACCACCGAGGCCCAGGGCGACGCACGGCTCGCACCGCCAGTAGCCGCGGTTGTGGCGACTCTCGAATCCCCGCCGGGAGAAGTTGGAGATCTCATAACAGCCCAGGCCCGCGGCAGCGAGGCGGTCATGCAGCAAGCGAAACATGTCGGCCACGCTCCCGTCCGTCGGCAGGCAACGCTCGTCGCGCCGCACCTGAGAGGCCATGGGCACGTGGTCCTCCAGATGAAGGAGGTAGGCCGAAAGGTGCGGCACTTCGGTCGCGACCGCTTGTGCGAGGCCGGCCTCGAGCGCGGACACGGTCTGCCCGGGCAGACCTAAGATGAGGTCGAGGCTCACGTTGGTGAAGCCAAGGTGCCGGCAGAGGGCCAGTAGGCGCTTGGCGTCCGCGGCGGTGTGACCGCGCCCGAGGCCTCGCAGGTCGGCGTCGGCGAACGACTGGACGCCGACCGAGATCCGGTTCACCCCGCTGCCGTGGAGTGCCCTCAGAAACGGTTCATCGCCACTCCCCGGGTTGACCTCCACTGTGATCTCGCACCCCTGCGCCACGGTGAAGTGTCGCCCCACTTCCGCCAGCAGGTCGATGATATGACCCGCCGGCACCGCCGACGGCGTCCCCCCGCCGATGTAGATCGAATGCAGGGGCAGGGTGGCGCGCGGCGGTGCAAGCCTGGCGAGCTGCAGCTTCAGCGCCTCGAAGTAGTCCGTGACGCGGCTTCCCGCCTCCCGCAGGGTGACCACGTTGAAGTCGCAATAGGTACAGCGCGACCGGCAGAAAGGGATGTGGATGTACAGTCCCTGAGTGGGAGCATCGAGGGCGATCATCGGCGCACGATAGCCGGCTCGAACGAGCTACGCAGCGCCGTTGACAGCCTCTGGGCCCGGCCGTAGCGTCCTGCGATGGTCCTCGCTCCGACTTCGGACGCCCTCTCCTTCCTCGACGGGCTTCAGCCGAGCCGCATGGTCTTCGATCTGCACGGCTTCGAGGCTTTGCTCGCCGCGATCGGCGACCCACAACTCGCCTTCCCGGCGATCCACGTCGCCGGGACCAACGGTAAGGGCTCCGTGTGCGCCATAGCCGAGGCGGTGCTCCGGGCGTCTGGCCTGCACACCGGCCGCTACACCTCGCCGCACCTGGACCACCCCGGAGAACGGATCACCCTTGATGGGGCCGCCCTGGAAACGGCGGCCTTCGCCTCGGCGGTCAGGGCCCTGCGAGACCTGATCGCTCGCCGTGCGCCATCCACCCCCTATACCTACTTCGACTTCCTCACCGCCCTCGCCTTTCAGCAATTCGCCGCCCGCGCCGTGGACGTGGCCGTCGTGGAGACGGGTCTCGGCGGCCGGCTGGACTCGACGCGCCCGTGTCGTCCACGTGTGACGTGCATCACCCCGATCAGCCGCGACCACACGGAGATCCTGGGAGAGGATCTCACCGTGATTGCCAGCGAGAAGGCTGGCATCCTGCGCCCCGGCGTCCCGTGCATCATCGGACCTCAGCCGGCAGCCGTCACGCAGATGCTGAGCGCGCGCGCCGATGAGATCGGCAGCCCGATGGTGGTCTTCGGGCGTGACTTCTCTGCCGAGGCCATCGCCCCAGGTGAGACCGACCGGCGCATCGTCTACCATCCGCTCCGCGGCGCGCCTATGGAGCTCACCGTACCCCTTGCCGGAGCTCACCAGGTGGCGAATGCCGCCTGTGCCCTCGGCAGTGTCGAGCTCTTCGTCGGCGCACCACTCGATCCGATGACGGTCACCCTCGGCCTGGCTGGCGTTTCCTGGCCAGGCCGCTGCGAATGGCTCGGCGACAATCGATTTCTGCTGGACGGTGCTCACAACGTCGCCAGCGCCCGGGCCCTCGGGCGTTACCTGGCGGACTGCGGGAGATCCGTGCACCTAGTCTGGGGGATGCTGCGCGGCAAGGATCCGGAGGGTTTTCTCTCTGCACTCCGGGTGCCTCTGGCAGGGGCGACGCTGCCGCGCCTGGCGGATCCGCGGGCCATCCCCCCCGACGAGCTCGTGGCATATGTTCAAGAAACACCGATCGACGCGGTGGGCGAGTCTGTAACGTCGCTGGTGCCGCGCCTGCGGCGATGTCTACCCGCCACGACAGTCGTCTGCGTGACCGGATCCCTGACGTTGGTGGGTGAGGCCCGGCGAGTGCTCGCAGCGGCCACCCAGTTCCCCGTCGTGTGATGCTCCGCTTTCTACCGGCACTGTGGCTCTGCCTGTTCGGGGCGACCACGGCCGCGCTTGCTGACGAGCGACAGGAGTCCTGGCAAGATCGCCTGAGTGAGGTGCGCGAGCATCTCGCGCCGCCCCCGGTCGCCCCCGCGTCGGACGATGACGACACGGCTGGTGAGGCCATCGCCGGTCTGGTGCAGGGGTCCCTCGCGGGGCTCGTTGCGCCGAGCGGGCCCGATAGCGACGTCGAGATCGGCGCGGTGGTGCTACGCGCCGATCGGCTGATGTCCACTGCCGATGACCTCTACGAGGCGCGTGGCCACGTTCGTCTACAGTACGCCGACACGACGGTGGAGGCCGCGACGATCACCTTCGACCAGAGTACCGGCGACGTCTGGGCGCCCGGCCCGGTAACGATCACGCGCAACGGCGCCGTGATGCACACCCGCGACGCCCACCTCGGCGTGCATACGGGGCGCGGCACTCTGGGACGGACCGCTCTGTACATGGAGGCGCAGAACTACTACGTGGGGGCAGCCGCCCTGGAAAAGACCGGCCCTTCCACCTACGAGGTGGAAGGGGGAAGTTTCAGCGCCTGCCGTCCCCCCAATCCGACGTGGGAGTTTCGCTCCCACAAGATGAGCGTCGATCTGGAGGGCAAGGTAAAGGCGCGGCACGTCCTCTTCTACTGGCAAGGGGTGCCGGTCCTGTATCTCCCGTACCTGGAGCAGAACATCGCGGACCGTCGTGCGACCGGCCTGCTGTTGTCCAAACCCGAGACCAGCAGTCGTTACGGCCTCACCCTTGATAACAGCTACTACTGGGTGATCGACGACTCACAGGATGCGACGCTGTATTTCGACCTCAAGGGGCTGGAGGGATTCGGTGTCGGGGGCGAGTATCGTTACGCCGTCGGCCCGCAAAGTGACGGCAAGCTGAAGCTCTATCGGCTACAGGACGACTCCGGCATCTCGTACGAGGTGCGTGCCGACGTCCAGCACCACATCAGCGACCGGACACGGGCGCGGCTGAACTTTCACTACCTCGACGAGACCGACGACGAGAACATCCGTGGCTTCTCCAGCACGGATACCAGCCGTGTCACGCGCAACCTGGTCTCCGACGCCTTCGTCAGCCAGCGCTATGCAGATGTGGTCGGCACGGTCAATCTCCGCCTCTTTCAGGACCTCGTCGACCGGCAGGACGACCAGTTTCAGCGCCTCCCGGAGCTGCGTGTGGAGCTACCCACCACGGCCATCTGGGGGGAGAGGCTGCACCTGCAGAGCGAGCTCAACACCACGAACTTCTGGCGCGACCACGGCAGCCACGGCTGGCGCATCGCAATGCGTGGCGAGCTGCGCAAGGACATGCGCCCGGCCCCGGGCATCGACCTGTTCGCGCGAACCGGGGTAGAAGAGGCGATCTATACTTTCAACGAGGTCGAGGAGTCCCGCGACAACAGCAACCGTATCCTGGTGGACGCACGCCTCGGGAGTAGCGTGCAATTGCATCGCCGTTACGCATCGCTCGACCACATCATCGAGCCTGAGGTCGTCTACTTCGCACGTCTCGGAGAAAGCGACAAAGAGGTGCCGCAGATCGATCGCCTCGACCGCCGTAGCCGTGCTCAGCAGGTCAACCTGTCGCTGATCCAAAGATGGCGCGCGCCCGCCGCTGGCAAAGACCGCGCGATCCTGCGTACCGGCGCCGCGATCAACCTTCGTGACGCTGCACCCGACCCCGAGGACGAGTCCCTCGACGCATTTGGCGAGGTAACCCTCCGCGGCGCACGTGGCACCGCATTCGACGCCGAGACGCGCTGGAACACCGACACCGGGAGCCACCGCGTCAGCGGGTTCGACCTGTCCTACCTCAAGGATCAGCGGTGGTTCCTGCGCACCGGCATGCGCTGGGTGGCCGATGACCGAGAATTTCTCACGGCGGCCTACGGCGTACGTCTGTCACCACGCTGGGCGGTGGCGGCCGAGCAGTGGCTCGACACGAACGACGGTGAGCTATCCGAGGCGAGCCTGAGTGTCGATCGGACCGGTCAGTGCTATGGCCTGACCCTGGAGCTGCGGTACTTCCAATCCGCGGACCCCGACGGCGAGCAGGTATCGGACGAGTACCGAGTGTTGGCCAAGCTGCGTCTGCTCAACGTCGGCTCGGTCGCGACGCCCTCTCTCGCCATCGAACGTGAGGCGGATACCACCCGTCGACGGCCGACAACTACCGAACCCACCGAGGCACCGGGCCCTGACCAGGACTCCATCGATCCCGGCCGGGTCGTACGTGACATTCTGCGGGGCAGTTTCCTGTAGACCTCCATCGCCGCGCCACGCGACGTGCATGGTCCCGGGCAATGAGTCCAATGGACCGTGTGACACAAAGCACCAGAGATCACGAGCAACTCACCGCGCGAAAAAAAAAGGCCCCACGAGCAAGCTGCCCGTGGGGCCGAATAAATCCCGGCAGCGACCTACTCTCCCGCCATAGCAGTACCATCGGCGCTGGAGGGCTTAACTTCCGTGTTCGGGATGGGAACGGGTGGGACCCCTCCGCTATGACCACCGGGAAATGGATTAAATCGACAAGAAGAGAAGGCTCACGGTGCCCGAAATGCAGGATACAAGACCAAGCCGCTCGGCCAATTAGTACGGGTTAGCTTCACGTGTCACCACGCTTCCACACCCCGCCTATCAACCTCGTAGTCTCCGAGGGGCCTTCAGGGACCTTAAAGATCCGGGAGATCTCATCTTGGAGTGGGCTTCCCGCTTAGATGCTTTCAGCGGTTATCCCTTCCGAACATAGCTACCCAGCGGTGCGGCTGGCGCCACAACTGGTACACCATCGGTTCGTCCACTCCGGTCCTCTCGTACTAGGAGCAGCTCTCCTCAAATCTCCAGCGCCCACGACAGATAGGGACCAAACTGTCTCACGACGTTTTAAACCCAGCTCGCGTACCGCTTTAATGGGCGAACAGCCCAACCCTTGGAACCTGCTTCAGCTCCAGGATGCGATGAGCCGACATCGAGGTGCCAAACCTCCCCGTCGATGTGAACTCTTGGGGGAGATAAGCCTGTTATCCCCAGAGTACCTTTTATCCGTTGAGCGACGGCCCTTCCACACGGGACCGCCGGATCACTAAGACCTGCTTTCGCACCTGCTCGACTTGTCTGTCTCGCAGTCAAGCTCCCATATGCCTTTACGCTCGACGGCTGATTTCCGACCAGCCTGAGGGAACCTTCGCGCACCTCCGTTACGTTTTTGGAGGTGACCGCCCCAGTCAAACTACCCACCAGGCAATGTCCCTGTCCCGGCTTCACGGGACGAGGTTAGATCTCAAACATGCTAAGGGTGGTATTTCAAGGACGACTCCACGCTAGCTAGCGCCAACGCTTCAAAGTCTCCCACCTATCCTACACATACCAGGCCTAAGATCACTGCCAAGCTGTAGTAAAGGTTCATGGGGTCTTTCCGTCTTGTCGCGGGTAGCCGGCATCTTCACCGGCAATACAATTTCACTGGGCCTCTGGTTGAGACAGCGGGGAAGTCGTTATGCCATTCGTGCAGGTCGGAACTTACCCGACAAGGAATTTCGCTACCTTAGGACCGTTATAGTTACGGCCGCCGTTTACCGGGGCTTCAGTTCGGGGCTTCGCTCGAAAGCTAACCCTTCTCCTTAACCTTCCGGCACCGGGCAGGCATCAGCCCCTATACATCGTCTTGCGACTTTGCAGAGACCTGTGTTTTTAGTAAACAGTCGCTACCCCTTCTCCTCTGCAACTCCCCTCAGCTCGGACCGCGAAGGTCTTCACCTACTAGGAGTACTCCTTATCCCAAAGTTACGGAGTCAATTTGCCGAGTTCCTTAACCAGAGTTCGCCCAAGCGCCTTAGGATTCTCTCCTCACCCACCTGTGTCGGTTTACGGTACGGTCACCCTTCTACCTCCCTAGAGGCTTTTCTTGGCAGCATGGGATCAATCACTTTATGGCCATACGGCCTCGTCATCACGTCTCGGAGTTGGTGCGGCGGATTTGCCTACCACACCCTCCTACACGCTTGAACCGGGACATCCAACACCCGGCTGACCTACCCTCCTGCGTCCCCCCATCGGTGATAACGGGAGAAAGGTGGTACAGGAATATTAACCTGTTTCCCATCACCTACGCCTTTCGGCCTCGGCTTAGGGGCCGACTAACCCTATCCTGATTAACGTTGAATAGGAACCCTTGGGTTTTCGGCGAACTGATTTCTCATCAGTTTTATCGTTACTCATGCCTGCAGAATCACTTCCGTACCGTCCACCGCTCCTTTCGGTACAGCTTCAATCGGTACAGAACGCTCCCCTACCACTGTGTAAAACACAATCCGCAGCTTCGGTTATAGACTTAAGCCCCGTTACATTTTCCGCGCAGGCGCACTCGACCAGTGAGCTATTACGCACTCTTTAAAGGAATGGCTGCTTCTAAGCCAACCTCCTGGCTGTCTACGCATTCCCACAACGTTTCCCACTTAGTCTATGATTAGGGACCTTAGCTGGCGATCTGGGTTGTTTCCCTTTCGACGGCGGACGTTATCACCCGTCGTCTGACTGCCGTGCAGTGTTTCTAGGCATTCGGAGTTTGATTGGGTTTGGTAACCTGGTAGGGCCCCTAGCCCATTCAGTGCTCTACCACCTAGAACATTCACACGACGCTAGCCCTAAAGCTATTTCGGGGAGAACCAGCTATAGCCGAGTTTGATTGGCCTTTCACCCCTATCCACAGTTCATCCGGGCAGTTTTCAACCTACTACGGTTCGGTCCTCCATCACGTATTACCGTGACTTTAACCTGACCATGGATAGCTCACTCGGCTTCGGGTCTACTGCATGCGACTATGACGCCCTATTCAGACTCGCTTTCGCTACGGCTACACTTTCGCTTAACCTTGCCACATACAGTAACTCGCAGGCTCATTATGCAAAAGGCACGCGGTTACACCTGATATACATGGTGCTTCCACTGCTTGTAGGCACACGGTTTCAGGTACTATTTCACTCCCCTCACGGGGTACTTTTCACCTTTCCCTCACGGTACTTGTTCACTATCGGTCAGAAGCGAGTATTTAGCCTTAGGAGGTGGTCCTCCCAGATTCACGCAGGATTCCACGTGCCCCGCGCTACTCGGGTACGTGCTAGGCCTCATTGCAGTTTCGATTACGAGACTTTCACTCTCTGTGGTGTGGCTTTCCAGCCACTTCATCTACCGCGCTGAGTGTCATAACGCACGCCCCACAACCCCGGCTCACGTATGAGCCGGTTTAGGCTGATCCCTTTTCGCTCACCACTACTGGGGGAATCGTTTTTACTTTCTCTTCCTCTGGGTAATGAGATGTTTCAGTTCCCCAGGTTTGCCTCCAGCACCTATGGATTCAGCACTGGATATCTCGACATGACTCGAGATGGGTTTCCCCATTCGGGAATCTTCGGATCAACGCCTGCTAGCGGCTCCCCGGAGCTTATCGCAGCTTACTACGCCCTTCATCGCCTGCTTCTGCCAAGGCATCCACCGTGCGCCCTTAGTCGCTTGGTCTAGCCCAACATTTCTTTTACACCTTGAACCTTCTCTCTTGTCAATGAGCTATCCCGTTGGCATGCACCACGGGAAACCTTCAAAAGGAAAGCTTCAGTCACAAGCAGTCGCATGGAACTGAAGCTTTCCTTTTGGTGGAGGATAGCGGGTTCGAACCGCTGGCCTCCGGCTTGCAAAGCCGGCGCTCTCCCAACTGAGCTAATCCCCCAAGGAGGACTGCCGCGATAGGCGTATGGGAGTAATGGTCGAACCGCTGGTGGGCCTGGGTAGATTCGAACTACCGACCTCACGATTATCAGTCGTGTGCTCTGACCAGCTGAGCTACAAGCCCGTCCCCACACACGGGGCCCTCGTCTCCACAGGTATCGAGCTGGTGGGCAGTGTTTAGCCTAGCGGGATCGACCTAGGTGATTTCCTGTTACACGCATGGCAAACCACACGCGGAAGGAAACTCCTTAGAAAGGAGGTGATCCAGCCGCAGGTTCTCCTACGGCTACCTTGTTACGACTTCACCCCAGTCGCTAACCATACCATCGGCACCTACCTCCCCGAAGGGTTAGCACAGTGACTTCCGGTACAGCCAACTCCCATGGTGTGACGGGCGGTGTGTACAAGGCCCGGGAACGTATTCACCGTGGCATGCTGATCCACGATTACTAGCGATTCCACCTTCATGCAGTCGAGTTGCAGACTACAATCCGAACTGAGGACGGTTTTTTGAGATTAGCTTCCCCTCGCGGGTTCGCAACTCTTTGTACCGCCCATTGTAGCACGTGTGTAGCCCAGAGCGTAAGGGCCATGATGACTTGACGTCGTCCCCACCTTCCTCCTGCTTGTCGCAGACAGTTTCCTTAGAGTCCTCAACTGAATGTTAGCAACTAAGGATGAGGGTTGCGCTCGTTGCGGGACTTAACCCAACATCTCACGACACGAGCTGACGACAGCCATGCAGCACCTGTCACCGAGTTCCCCGAAGGGCACTCCCCCTTTTGGGGGGATTCTCGGGATGTCAAACCCTGGTAAGGTTCTTCGCGTTGCGTCGAATTAAACCACATGCTCCACCGCTTGTGCGGGCCCCCGTCAATTCCTTTGAGTTTTAGCCTTGCGGCCGTACTCCCCAGGCGGGGTACTTAACGCGTTAGCTACGACACCGAAGGGGTCGATACCCCCAGCATCTAGTACCCATCGTTTACGGCGTGGACTACCAGGGTATCTAATCCTGTTTGCTCCCCACGCTTTCGCGCCTCAGTGTCAGAAATGGTCCAGGAAGCCGCCTTCGCCACCGGTGTTCTTCCTAATATCTACGCATTTCACCGCTACACTAGGAATTCCACTTCCCTCTCCCATCCTCTAGTCTGCCAGTATCGAAAGCAGTTCCCAGGTTAAGCCCGGGGATTTCACTCCCGACTTAGCAGACCACCTACGCGCGCTTTACGCCCAGTGATTCCGAACAACGCTTGCCACCTCCGTATTACCGCGGCTGCTGGCACGGAGTTAGCCGTGGCTTCCTTTGGAGGTACCGTCAGCACAGGGGCGTTATCTTCCCCTGTGGTTTCTTCCCTCCTGACAGAGCTTTACAACCCGAAGGCCTTCATCGCTCACGCGGCGTTGCTGCGTCAGACTTTCGTCCATTGCGCAATATTCCCCACTGCTGCCTCCCGTAGGAGTCTGGGCCGTATCTCAGTCCCAATGTGGCCGATCACCCTCTCAGGCCGGCTACTGATCGCCGCCTTGGTAGGCCATTACCCCACCAACTAGCTAATCAGCCGCGGGCTCATCCTGAAGCGGTAGGTCCGAAGATCCCCACCTTTCACGCCACCACTTGAGTGATGACGTCGTATCCGGCATTAGCCCCGGTTTCCCGAGGTTATCCCGAACTTCAGGGCAGATTACCCACGTGTTACTCACCAGTTCGCCACTTTACTCACCCCCCGAAGGGGGCTTTCTCGTACGACTTGCATGTGTTAGGCACGCCGCCAGCGTTCGTTCTGAGCCAGGATCAAACTCTCCAATTAAAGTTTGAACGGACAAACACAAACGTGACCTACCGGTCACTTAACCTCAGTGCCCGCTAGGCTAAACACTACCTACCAGCTTTTCACAGAACGACCTCAGAGGCGACACGTTCGCTCACGAGGGACGCGGACTGTACTCACCGGGTGCCCCCGAGTCAACACCCTTTCCGAAAACAGCTCCCCCTGTTTTTTCAAGGAGTTACACGCCGAACACACCCTTAACTAAAAAATAATAGCATCCTAGGGGCCCGTTTGCAGCAACTCCGCCACCGCCTCGAAGACCGAGTCCGTTCGGATGATGCTGAAGTGGGACTTGTTGGGGTACCCACGGCCGGGTGCGAGCTCTGCGGTCCGCCCGGGTATCAGGCCGGCTTCGACGCTCTCCACCGAGACCAGCCCGTCGTTGGCCAGCCCATCGTAGAGATCGAGGTTGGATACGTAGTCAAGGAAAAGGTTTGCATCGGCACCGACACCGGCGATCGCGTAGTAGTACTCCCTCGGTGGGGCAAGACTGGTGAGAAAGCCGCTACCCTCCCGCAGATCCTCCGAGACCTCGCGCTCGTCGAACACCTCACGGTAGATCGTCCGTGCCACCTCCCGCAGGAAGGTGGTCGGCAGGGGATCCGGCAGGTCATCGATGTCGTCGAGCAACATCGCCTTCATCGCGTCGAGCGGCAGGCCGGCGTTGGGCGTGGCGATCATGATCAACCGCGAGACCGGGAACTCCCCGGCAAACCGCGTGTCGAAACTCCGCGCCACCAGTCCCCCCTGGCTATAACCGACCAGGATCAAATCCCCCTGGAACTGCAGGCGGCGCAGCTCGCCGGCGAGCTCGTCCGCCGAGTCCGCCAGGTCCTTCAGAGGATCGTAGAGGTAAAGCCACGCTTGATAGCGCTCGTGCCACTCCACCAAGCGCTCGGGGACGGCGGCGATGATGTCGTCCATCTGCTGCTCGGGGGAGCGGCCCCCAAGGGGGAAGTCGAACCCGTGGATGAAGATGACCGGGGTCTGGGTCCCGACCAGGGCGCCACGCCCGAGGGGATCAACCTCGATCTCGCCGTCAGTTTCCGGTCTGGAGGGCTCGGTCTGGGTGAGGGTGAGAATCTGTAGAGTATCGTCGCTGGTCGCGCCGCCACCGCCGTCACCGCCCCCACATCCCATCAAGGAAACGACCAGACACACACACAGTGCCCAGGCACGCCGTGCGGCCGCGGGCCGACCCGGGGTCCGGTGGGACCCGAGAGGAAGCCGTCCTCGCTCCATGGCTCAACGCGACTGCAATCGGGGAATGATCCTGGCGTAATTGCGTTTGCCGACTCGCACCACCACCGGCTTCACGGCGGAAAGCTGGTAATCCTTATCGGTTATCCGCTCGTCCTCAACACGCACTCCCCCTTGACGGATCAGGCTGATCGCCTTGGTCGTCGACGGCGCCAGGCCGGCGCGGACCAGGATGGCCGGCAGCCAAGCCTGTTGTCCTTCGAACACGATCTCCACCTCGCGGATCTCGTCCGGCCGCTGGCGTCCCTGGACCTGGCGCTCGAACATCGACTGTGCCTTGTTCGCCAGCGCCGGCCCATGGCAGCGCGCGGTCAACTCGAAGGCGAGGGCCTTCTTGGCCGCCATGGGGTTCGTGGTTCCGTCGGCAAGACCCGCCCTCAGAGCCTCCAGCTCCTCGCCGGCCAGATCGCTAACCAGCTCGTAGTAGCGCATCATCAGCTCATCGGAGATCGACATGGTCTTGCCGAAGATGTCGCCCGCGGGCTCGCGGATACCGATGTAGTTGCCCAGGCTCTTGCTCATCTTCTGCACGCCGTCCAGCCCCTCCAGGATCGGCATCATCACCACCATCTGCTGGGCCATGCCTTCGGCCCGTTGCAGCTCGCGCCCCATCAGCAGATTGAACCGCTGGTCGGTACCGCCGATCTCGACATCGGCACGCAGCGCCACCGAGTCGTATCCCTGGATCAGGGGGTAGAGCAGCTCGTGGACGCCGATCGACCGGCCGTCCCTCATGCGCTTGGTGAAGTCGTCGCGTTCGATCAGCCGCGCCACCGTGCCCCGGCCGGCGAGGCGCACCATATCCGCGGCCGACATCCCGGCGAACCACTCACTGTTGCGGCGCACCTCGGTCTTGCTCTCGTCGAGCACGGTGTAGACCTGCTCCAGATACGTGGCGGCGTTGGCGTCGATCTCCCCGGTCGACAGCACCGGCCGCGTCTCCTGCCGGCCGCTGGGATCGCCGATCGCGGCGGTAAAGTCGCCGATCAGGAAGACCACCTGGTGACCGAGGTCCTGGAAGTGCTTGAGCTTCTGCAGCAACACCGTGTGCCCCAGGTGCAGATCCGGGGCGGTCGGATCGAACCCCGCCTTGATGCGCAGCGGCCGGCCGCCAGCGATCGCCGCCGCCAGCCGCGGCATCAGCTCCCCTTCCGGCAAGATCTCCACCACGCCGCGCTCGATCACCGCCGCCTGACGCTGCGCCTCGGCCACCACCGTGGAATCAAACCCCTCCAGCACCGTCATTGCCGTCTCCTGCTGTCGATCCAGATCGTCACCGGGCCATCGTTCACCAGATCCACCTCCATGTGCTCGCCGAAGAACCCCGTCACCACGGGGCAGCCAGCGTGTCCTACCGCCTGCGCCAGGGCCTCGACCTGGGCCGCCGCCGCCTCCGGACGCTCGGCGCCCGTGAAGTCCGGCCGCCGTCCCTTGGCGAGGCTCGCCGCGAGGGTGAACTGCGAGATCAACAGCACCTGCCCCACCACGTCGACCACCGATCGATCCATCTTGCCCGAATCGTTCGGGAAAATCCGCAGCCGCGCCACCTTGTCCGCCATGTAGCTCAGGTCGGCCGGCCCGTCTCCCGCCTCGACCGCCACCAGGACGACCAGCCCCCAGCCGATCGCCCGCCTCTCACCGCCGCACCGTACCTCCGCCCGGCTCACCCGTTGCACTACCGCACGCATTACTCCACCCCATCGAATGCACCCGCCAGATAGTCGAGTCGCAGCCGGCCGGTGTCTGGATGGAGACACAGCGCCGCCACGTCGAACCGGCACTGGCGCGGCGGACGCCGTCCCTGGAGGTAGTGGGCCGCGACCCGGCGCAGCCGTTCGCGCTTGGCGCGCGTCACCGCCGCCACCGGCCCGCCGTAGCCGTCGCCGTGGCGGGTCTTCACCTCGACGAAGGCCACGACACCCAGGCGCTGGGCGATGATGTCCACCTCGCCGTACCCGCACCGGTAGTTCCGCTCCAGGATCCGATACCCGCGCAGGCGCAGGTAGCGCCGCACTCGCCGTTCCCCCCAGCGCCCCCAGTTGCGCCCTTCGTCCCCGGCCTCAGCCACCGAGCAGCTCCCGCACCCCACGAAACGTCGTGCGATGGATCGGTGTCGGCCCCAGGGCCAGCAACGCGCGGCGGTGCGCCGCGGTGGGATACCCCTTGTGACGGCCGAAACCGTAGCCCGGGTAGCGCCGCTCGTATTCCACCATCACCCGATCGCGGGTGACCTTCGCGATGATCGAGGCGGCGGCGATCGACGCGCTGCGCCGGTCCCCCTTCACCAGGGCGTGCTGCGGCACGCTACACGGCACCACCACCGCATCCACCAGCAACAGGTCCGGTGGCGGCGACAGCCCGGCCACCGCCCGGGCCATGGCGCAGCGGGTGGCCTGCAAGATGTTCACCGCGTCGATCTCGTCGACGTCGGCTACGCCCACCGCCCACCCCTGCGCCCGCGCCACGATCTCGGCGTACAGCCGCTCTCGATCTGCCTCCTTCACCCGCTTCGAGTCGTCCAGGTCGATGAAGCGTTGCTCCGGTGACAGCACCACCGCCGCCGCCACCACCGGCCCGGCGAGTGGTCCGCGTCCCGCCTCGTCCACTCCCGCGATGCGCCGTACGGAAGCCGTCCTGTAGCCCGCATCAAACCCGTACGGAGTGGCCTCTGCCTCCTCCCACAGGGCGAGCTGTCCTGCCCGGCCCGCCGCCTCTGCCTCGCGGCTCGCGGCCATGGGCCGAATCTACCGCTCGCGGATCCGACCCGCCTTGCCGGTACGGCCGCGCAGGTAGTAGAGCTTGGCACGCCGCACCCGGCCGCGGCGGACCACATCGATGTGGTCGATCCGCGGGCTGTGCAGGGGGAAGATGCGCTCGACGCCGATGCCGCTGGAGAGCTTGCGGACCATGACGGTCTCCCGGTGGCCGCCGCCCTTGCGCGCAATCACCACCCCTTCGAAGACCTGGATACGCTCCTTGCCCGCCTCCTGGATCTTGGCATGGACGCGCAGCGTATCACCCGGCCGAAACTCGGGAATATTTTCGCGGATGTAACGGGCCTCGATCTTGGCAATCGCGTTCATGACACTCTCCTGTGCGGCAGGGCCGCGTTTTGTACTCCATCCCACTAGGAGGGTCAAGGAATGCGGGGGGCCTATCATTGTCGGCTGCGCCGCTGTGCCTCCCAGAGGTAGGCCAGGCTTCGCCCGGCATGGCGGGCGGAGCCCGCCGGGCAACCCGTCAAACATTTTCCGCTCCCCTTAATAAGGCAAACCATCAACCCCACCGACTTCAAGGCCAAGTGTCTCGCGATTCTCGATGAGGTCTCCGCCACCGGTGAGGGCGTCACCATCCTCAAACGTGGACGTCCTATCGCCCGGCTCCTGCCGGCGGTCGATCGGGCCCGAGGCTATCCGCAGGAGAGGCTCGCCGGGAGCGTGGAAGTCTTGAGCAACATCGTCGCGCCGGCGCTCGCGGCGGAGGCGTGGGAGGCCGAGGCTCGGGGCAGGTGAGCTGCCTCCTCGACACACATATCCTGCTCTGGTGGTTCGAGGCGGGAATCACCTGGCGCACAAAGAGCGCCGACCCCTCTCGCAGGCCCGCGCGGCCCCCCCTGTTGGTCTCCGACATCTCCCTCTGGGAGATCGCCACCCTCACGGAGCTGGGGAGGATCCGCCTCACCCTCCCGCTGCGCGAGTGGCTGGAGCAGGCGACCGCCCCGCCGCTGGTTCGCTGCGATGGCATCTCCCCTGCGGTGGCCGCCGAGCTCGCGGCCTTCCGGGCACATCCCACCGCGACCCGGCCGATCGGATCATCGTCGCCACCACACACCTCCGAGGTGCCACCCTCATCACCCGCGATGAGCACATCGTCCGGGGGGACGTTGTCGTCCCCCTCGACTGACCAGAAATTGCTTTTCCGAGGTCGACCGCGCACGCTGTTGTGGGCGTTGGGCGGGGTGAGGTTGGGCGGTAAGCGGGGCGGTTTGTGGCCCTTCCCGAGGAGCGCGGCCCTTTCGGAACCGATGCGGAGGCTCTCCCGACGATCTCCTCCCCAGCAGACGCGGTGCCAGGCGCGGGTGGCGTCGGCATGCACGCCGGGGATTCCAAACGGGTTCTATAGACACGAGGGGTTAGCGATCCAGACCGCGGCAATTCCCCTCTCCTACCCCGTCACAGGGACCCGCTCCTCGACCATAGCCGGATGAAGGTCAAAGCGGAATGTCTTGGAATTGCAGATCCTGTCGCTGTTGAGAAACTGACCATCGCTCTGATGGCGCCGGGCACCGGACTCGGCGAATCCCTGCTGGTATGGCTGAAAGATCACTCCAAGTCGGTTCCGTCAGAGCGGCCATGCAGATCTTGCTCCGACCACAGAGGAAGAACTTCTGCTTTGGCGTCATCTTTACCGAGAGTAAGGTTTAATAAATTTCTGGCAAAGATTTCCGTTCATGTGATTCTCAATGAAAGAGCTGCGCTCCCGGGAGCACCTTCTTACGCCTCACGCCTTATCAAGTAAATGGATATACTCAACATTATTTCAGTCTTGATCACCCTGTCGGCTGTTTTTAGCTTTATTAATTATCGCTATTTTCGTCTTCCGCGTACGATTGGATTGATGCTGTTTGCACTGGTCCTCTCAATCCTTTTGATTGTGATCGGACGCACCGGCCTGGATATCCGGGATCAAGCCACGGCAATTATTGAACAGATCGATTTTAATCGTGTGCTGCTGCAGGGAATGCTCGGG